>JBMTYG010000011.1:0-41413 GCA_049454295.1 Pseudomonadales bacterium | reverse complement strand
GGTTCATTTCGACCGAAATGGCCGTAGGCGGCTGTCGCCTGGTAAATCGGCCGCTTGAGGTCGAGCATGGCAATGAGCCCCTTAGGGCGCAAATCGAAGTGTTCACGCACGAGTTGAACGATTTTCGTGTCCGGCAGTCGTCCCGTGCCAAAGGTGTTGACGCTGATCGAGGTGGGCTCCGCCACGCCAATGGCGTAACTCACCTGGATCTCGCAGCGCTCGGCAAGACCGGCGGCGACGATATTCTTGGCTACATAGCGCCCGGCGTAGGCCGCCGACCGGTCGACTTTGGACGGATCTTTCCCGGAGAAGGCTCCGCCCCCATGTCGGGCCATGCCGCCGTAGCTGTCCACGATGATCTTGCGCCCGGTCAGGCCGCAATCGCCAACGGGTCCGCCAATCACGAACTGACCGGTCGGGTTGATGAAGATTTGGGTATCTCGGTTGATCCAGTTGCTTGGCAAGGTCGGCTTGATGATCTCTTCCATCACCGCTTCGTGCAGTTTGGCCTGGGAGACGTCGGGATCGTGCTGGGTCGACAGCACGACCGCTTCGATGCCCACCGGCTGTCCATTCTCGTAGCGGAAGGTGAGTTGGCTCTTGGCATCGGGACGCAGGAAGGGCAGCGAACTGCGGCGCGCTTCGGCCTGGCGACGCACCAGACGGTGAGCATAGGTGATCGGTGCCGGCATCAGCACGTCGGTCTCGTTGCTCGCATATCCGAACATGAGGCCCTGGTCGCCCGCGCCTTGTTCGTGACCGTCGGCTTCATCCACGCCCATGGCGATGTCCGCGGATTGTCGTCCGAGCGCGTTGATCACCGTGCACTCGGTTGCATCGAAGCCGATCTCCATGCGGTCATAGCCGATGCCGCGCACCACATCGCGTACCAGCCGGTCCAGGTTGACCTCGGCGCGCGACCGGTATTCACCGGCGATGACGACGATGCCGGTCTTGATGAGCGTTTCGCAGGCCACCCGCGACTCGGGGTCTGCGGCCAGCATTGCGTCCAGCACCGCATCGGAAACCTGGTCGGCAACCTTGTCGGGATGACCCTCGGAGACCGATTCCGAAGTGAAGATGGAGTACTCGCTCATGGCTGGGGACGCTCCTTGTCGTGTGCCAATAATGTCCTGTGTCGACGCCTCTCCGGGCGTCACCCTGTGGAGTGTAGACCATGGCGCATGAAGCATCCGAGCCAGAGAGATCGAAGCTGCCAATTGCGAAGCCCCGCCCCAGCGAAGAAAATGCCGCCTTCCCGCCGTCGCGGGCTCGCCCCGGGGTTCAGATGTCTACGAACAAAGAACGCGCCAACGCCATTCGAGCGCTGGCGATGGATGCCGTGCAGGCGGCTAATTCAGGTCACCCGGGTGCGCCCATGGGGCTTGCCGATCTCGGCGAGGTGCTGTGGCGCGAGTTCCTCCGCCACGACCCCTCGGCGCCCGATTGGCCTGATCGCGATCGCTTTGTGCTGTCGAATGGTCACGCCTCGATGCTGCTGTACGCGGTCTTGCACCTCTCCGGCTACCCGGTATCGATGGATGATTTGCGAGCGTTCCGGCAGCTGCATTCGGTCACCGCGGGTCATCCGGAAGTGGGCGAATGCCCAGGGGTCGAGACCACCACGGGACCGCTCGGTCAAGGCTTCGCCAACGCGGTCGGGATGGCGCTCGCCGAAGCACGCCTGGCGCGCGCGTTCAACCGGCCGGGCCACCAGATCGTCAACCACCGTACCTGGGTGATCGCCGGGGACGGTTGCCTGATGGAGGGCATTTCCCACGAGGCCGCGTCACTTGCCGGCACCTTGGGGCTTGGCAAGCTGGTCTGTCTGTACGACGCGAACGGCATCTCCATCGACGGCCACGTGGAGCCCTGGTTCAGTGAGGACGTGGCCGGCCGTTTCGAGGCGTACGGATGGCGTGTTCTGCGGGATATCGATGGCCACGACGCCGCCGCGCTGACGGCCGCGCTTGCGGATGTCCTCCAGCACGACGACCGGCCCACGCTCGTGATCGTCCGCACTGTCATCGGATTCGGGTCTCCCGGGAAAGCGGGCACGCACGATGTCCACGGAGCGCCACTCGGTGCTGAAGAGATCGCGGCCACGCGCGCATCGCTCGGTTGGCAACATGCCCCGTTTGAGATTCCCGCTGACATTTATCGGGATTGGGATGGCAGACCCCGTGGTGCTGCCCTGCGTGGCGCCTGGGAAGCGGCGTTTATCGCCTATCGTGCCGACTATCCGGAGCTGGCGGCGGAGTTCGAGCGCCGACGGCGGGGTGAGCTTCTGCCGGGTTGGGATCAGCCCATTCGCGCGCTGGCGGAGGATGCTCAGCGTGCGCTGCAGCCGCTCGATACCCGGCGTTCCTCCCAGCATTGCATTGCGGCGATCGCAGCCGGGCTCCCGGAGCTGTTTGGCGGGTCCGCCGATCTGACAGGCTCCAACTACACGCGCTGGACCGAAGCGCCGGATGACGCCTACCTCAGCTACGGCGTGCGCGAATTCGGGATGAGTGCGATCACGAACGGCATGCTGTTGCACGGCGGGTTCCGCGTGTTTTCGGGCACCTTTCTGGTGTTCATGGATTACGCGCGCAACGCGGTGCGACTGGCGGCGCTCATGGGGCTGCCGAATATCTTCGTCTATACCCACGACTCGGTCGCGGTCGGTGAAGATGGCCCGACGCACCAGCCCATCGAACAGCTGTCGAGCCTGCGCACCCTGCCTGGTTTGCGCACCTGGCGTCCCTGCGACACGGTGGAAAGCGCGGTGGCGTGGGAGCAGGCGGTTCGCGGGCCCGGGCCGTCTGCGCTGGTATTCACGCGGCAGAAGACCGCGGCGCAGATGCGGGACCCTGACACGTTTAGTGCCATTGCCCGGGGTGCGTATGTCCTCGTGCGGGAAGAATTGCCATTGCGTGCCATCATTATTGCGACGGGCTCTGAAGTGGAGCTGGCGGTTCACGCGGCTGCGGCGCTTGGCGCCGAGGGTGTCGGTGTGCGTGTCGTGTCCATGCCGTGCGCGGAGGTATTTCTGGCGCAGGATGACGCCTATCGCGATGCCGTACTGCCAGCCGCGGTGCGTGCGCGCGTCGCGGTCGAGGCGGGCCATACCGCCTACTGGTATCGCTTCGTGGGGCTGGACGGTGCGGTTGTCGGCATTGATCGATTCGGACTCTCTGCCCCCGGACCGGTGGCTATGCGAGAGCTTGGCATGACGGTCGAAAACGTGATCGGAGCGGTGCGCGAGGTGGTTGCTCGCGACCGATAAACGGCTGGATCCGGCAGGATCGTGAGTTGGCAAGGAGGCCATCGATGGAGAAGTCCCCGATGCCGCGCAAGGAAATGCGGGCGCTGAACCTCGCAGGGAAGCGCGTGCTCATTCGCGAAGATTTGAACGTACCGGTGAAAAATGGTCGGGTGACCAGCGACGCCCGTATCGAGGCGGCGCTGCCCACACTGCGCGAAGCCCTGGCGGCGGGAGCTGCCGTTATCGTGATGTCACATCTTGGTCGACCGGTCGAGGGCACCTTTGACCCGTCGCTGTCCCTGGCGCCGGTCGCGGCTCGGCTCGGCGAACTGCTAGGGCGTCCGGTGCCGCTCGTGGGCGATTGGATCGACCGCGGTGTCGCGATCGCGCCGGGCGACATCGTGCTGTTGGAGAATGTTCGCTTCCTTCCTGGAGAAGATCGGGATGAGGACGCGCTCGCCGAAGCCTTTGCCGGGCTCTGCGACATATTTGTGATGGACGCCTTCGCGACCGCCCACCGGGCTCAGGCCTCTACGCATGGCGTGATGCGGTTTGCGCCGGTCGCCTGCGCGGGCCCTTTGCTAGCGGCCGAACTTGCAGCGCTTGAACAGGCGCTGGCCCATCCCAAGCGCCCGCTGACAGCCGTCGTGGGGGGGTCAAAGGTCTCGACCAAGCTCGAGGTCCTGGACGCTCTCGCCAGTATTGCAGATCAGCTGATGGTGGGTGGCGGCATTGCCAACACCTTCATCGCCGCCGCCGGTTATCCTATCGGCAAGTCCCTCCATGAACCTGATCTCATCGAATCTGCTCGGCGCATCGCCGCGCGGGTCGAAGTGCCGTTGCCTGTTGATGTGATGGTGGGCAAGCGGTTCGATGAGAACGAGCCCGCGGTGGTGAAGACGCTCGAAGCGGTCGAAGCCGACGACATGATTATGGACATTGGACCGGAGACGGCGCGGCAGTGGGCGCAGCGACTTGGATCAGCCGGTACGATTCTCTGGAACGGACCGGTGGGCGTTTTTGAGTTCGACCAGTTCGGCGAAGGCACGCGCGTGCTGGCCGAGGCGATTGCGGAGAGCGACGCATTCTCCATCGCTGGGGGTGGGGATACGCTCGCCGCGATCGAAAAATACAGCGTCGGCGCGGGTCTCTCATACATCTCGACCGCCGGGGGCGCGTTCCTCGAGTTCGTTGAAGGTAAACCGCTCCCAGCGGTCACGGCGCTTGCAGCTCGGGCGGCGGATTGACGCCGCGGTCGACAGATTTCAGACGGACTTATTCAGGCAAGGAGATCAGGACATGGCCCTTATCAGCATGCGGCAACTCCTCGACCATGCCGCCGAGCACGACTACGGTGTGCCAGCGTTTAATGTCAATAATCTAGAGCAGATGCGGGCGATCATGGAGGCGGCTGCAGAGACTCACAGCCCGGTGATTGTTCAAGCCTCGGCGGGCGCGCGCAAATATGCAGGCCCCAACTTTCTCCGACATCTGATCCTGGCCGCGGTGGAGGAATTTCCCGATATCCCGATCGTGATGCATCAGGATCATGGCGCTTCACCCGCGGCCTGCCAGCGTTCTATCCAACTGGGTTTCTCCTCGGTGATGATGGATGGCTCTTTGCTTGAGGATCAGAAGACCCCGGCGAGCTATGAGTACAACATCGAAGTGACTCGTCGTACGGTCGAGATGGCGCATGCCTGCGGAGTCTCGGTGGAAGGCGAGCTGGGTTGCTTGGGGTCGCTCGAAACCGGTACCGCGGGCGAGGAAGATGGGGTGGGGGCCGAGGGTACGCTGTCCCACGACATGCTGCTGACAGATCCCGAGCAGGCGGCGGATTTCGTCAAACAGACGGGGGTTGATGCGCTCGCGATCGCGATTGGTACCTCCCACGGTGCGTACAAGTTCAGTCGCCCGCCGACCGGCGATATCCTCGCCATTGACCGGATCCGAGAAATCAACCGTCGCATCCCGAATACGCACCTGGTGATGCACGGCAGCTCATCTGTGCCGCAGGATCTGCTCGCTGAGATTAACACCTACGGTGGCGACATTCCTGAGACTTATGGCGTCCCGCTCGAGGAGATTCGTGCCGGGATTCGTCACGGGGTGCGCAAGATCAATATCGATACGGACCTGCGTTTGGCGTCGACTGCGGCCATTCGCAAGTACCTCGCCACCCATCGCAGCGAGTTCGATCCGCGAAAATATCTCGCGGAAACGATCAAGGCGATGAAGCTCGTGGTTCGTGAGCGGTATGAAGCGTTCGGCACCGCGGGCTGGGCGGACCGCATCCAGCCCATATCCCTCGATGGCATGTATCAGCAGTATGCCCGTGGAGCGCTGGACCCGGTGGTCAATTGAGCGCTGACGTCTCGGGTGGGTCGCGCGGTCGCCCATGCTGAGCGCGGTCCCATCGTTTGACCCGGCGGCGCTGCGCGCGGCGCTGCCGTTGCATCAAGCGCAGGGTGCGCGGGATCTCAGGCCTGAAGAGCAGGCCTATCTCGCGCATTACGGCATTCACTTTGCCACGGAGCTGGAAGGTGTCAGCCACCATTTCGGCGCCATCGATGCGCCTGGGCACCGCATTGCATCGCACCTTTGGGTGCCGCCGCAGGCGGTGGGATCCGCCGTCGTCGTGCACGGCTATTACGATCACACCGGGCTTTACGGACATCTCATTCGCGGGCTGCTGGAGCGCGGGCTCGCGGTGCTTGCATTTGATCTGCCGGGTCACGGACTTTCCACGGGCGCCCCCGCAACCATCGATTCCTTCGATCGCTACGTCGAAGCGCTCGATGCCGCCCTGGCAGTGATGGGTCCGCGATTGCCGGGGCCGTGGACGCTGTTTGGGCAGAGCACGGGTGGCGCGGTGTCCATGGAGTGGCTGTTGTCGCGGCGCGCGGTCGGGATCGCGAACCCGTTTTCTCGGGTGGTGTTGCTTGCTCCGCTAGTGCGCCCTTTCGGCTGGCCTGTGCAACGCTGGGTTTATAACGCGGCTCGTTTGTTCATCACGGAGCGCCCGCGCACGTTTGCGCAGAACGCCGAAAATCCCGAGTTCCTGACCTTCCTGCGCGAGTATGACCCGCTGCAGGCGCGCACGCTGCCTGTCGCCTGGGTGACTGCGATGGTCCAATGGCGTAGACGTTTTGAGCGTTACTCGGCGTCTGATCAGCGGGTCCTCGTCGTGCAGGGTCATGCCGATCAAACCGTGGACTGGCGCTATAACCTGCGCGTCATCGACCGTCTTTTTGATGCGCGAGTGTTTGCGATTCCCGCCGCGCGTCATCATTTGGTGAACGAGTCGCCCGCCATTCGTGCTCAGATCCTGCAGGCGATCGAGGGTGAACTGGCAGGAGCGGTGGCGCTGCGCTCGGTAAGGTAATGCCCGGAACGGTTGACTCCCCCGACTTTGGCGGGATCCTGATCCGGGCAGCATCACGCTTTGGCTGGGGAGCACAGACCGTGAACGAACTGGAACGACTTTTGACGCCCGCCCGCGTGCTGCGTGATGCGGAGAGCCTGGCCCATTGGGGTCGGGACTGGACTCGCAGTTTCCCGGTTGCTCCCCAGGCGATCGTGTTCCCGACCTCAACCGAAGAAGTTGTCGAGCTCGTGCGTTGGGCTAATCAAACGCGTGTGCCGCTCGTGCCCTCAGGGGGGAGAACGGGCCTGTCAGGCGGTGCGGTCGCCAGTCGTGGCGAGGTCGTCGTGTCCTTTGATCGCCTGAACCGGGTGCTGGGTTTCGAACCCGCAGATCGGATTGTCACGTGCCAGGCCGGCGTAGTGACAGCGGCACTCCAGTCCTTTGCTGCAGAGCAAGGGCTCTTCTATCCGGTTGATTTTGCCTCATCGGGGAGCAGCCAGATCGGCGGCAACGTGGCAACCAACGCGGGTGGGATCAAGGTCATCAGGTACGGCATGACCCGCGAATGGATTGCTGGGCTTCGGGTTGTGACCGGCGCAGGAGAGCTGATCGATTGCAACCGGGGGCTCACCAAGAATGCGACGGGCTATGATCTCCGTCATCTCTTCGTAGGCTCGGAAGGCACGCTCGGCTTTGTCGTCGAGGTCGATATTCGTTTGATTGCGCCGCCCGCCCCGCAGCGGGTCATGGTGCTTGGTGTCGAGCGGTTTCGCGATATCCTGGCTGTGCTCGACCGCTTCCAGCAGTCGATCGTGCTCTCAGCGTTCGAGTTTTTCTCAGAGCTTGCGCTTCAGAAAGTAACCGCCCATCGGGCGCTCGCCCGGCCCCTCTCGGGCGCGGCGCCGTTCTATGCGCTGCTCGAGTTTGACGCGAGTGCCGAAGACAAGGCCTTAGGCGCATTCGAAGCCTGTGTCGCCGCGGGTTTTGTGACCGATGGCGTGCTGAGCCAGTCGGATGCCCAGGCGAGCGCACTCTGGCAATTGCGAGAAGGCATTTCTGAGAGTATTGCGGCCGACACGCCTTACAAGAACGATCTTTCGGTCAGAGTTTCTCGTCTGCCAGCTTTCCTTGATGGGATCGATGATCTGGTACGAACTCGCTACCCGGATTTTGAGGTCTGCTGGTATGGCCATATTGGCGACGGCAATCTGCACCTCAACATCCTGAAACCACAGGCGCTGTCTCAGGAGGTGTTCTTTGAGCGTTGCCACGAGATCAGTCCGGAGATTTTCGCCCGGGTCGCTGCGCTAAATGGCAGCATCTCTGCAGAGCATGGCGTGGGGCTCTTGAAGCGTGACTTTCTGCCTTTCGCCCGCAGCGCGGCGGAAATCGCGTTGATGCGTGCAATGAAGGCGGTCTTTGACCCGGCGGGAATCATGAACCCAGGCAAGCTGCTGTCGGTAGCCTGAGCGTGGCCCGGGTCGACGCATCGCCCCTGTCGCCGGGCAGGAGTGGCTAGCAGCGCTTCACGCCCTCGGGTCCGGCGGCGAATACGACATCAGCCGCGTTCGCGGCGAAGATGCCATTGCAGACCGCGCCGACGATGTTGTTGAGCTCTACTTCGAGCGCGCGCGGATCGGTGATGCTCAAGCCATGCACGTCGATGATGAGGTTGCCGTTATCCGTCACGACACCCTCGCGGAGCGCGGGCTGACCGCCGAGGTCGCGTACGGCGCGTCCGACCAGCCCACGCGCCATGGGGATCACTTCGATGGGCAGGGGAAAAGCGCCGAGCACGGGGACCAGTTTGCTGGCATCCACGATGCAGACGAATTCGCGCGCAGACGCTGCCACGATTTTTTCGCGCGTCAGAGCGCCACCGCCGCCCTTGATCAGCTGTCGCGCTGAATTCACCTCGTCCGCGCCATCGACATACACCGCGACGTCGGGAACGGCGTTCAGATCGAAGACCGGAATCCCGAGCTGCTTAAGGCGGGCAGCGCTCGCGCTGCTGCTGGCTACCGCGCCATCGAACCGGTGCCGCACGCCGGGCAGCAGATCGATGAAATGGTTGGCTGTCGAACCGGTGCCGATGCCGATGATGGTGTCGCGTTCGAGGCGCGGCATGAGGTAAGCAAGTGCGGCTTCGGCTGCGCTGCGCTTCAACTGGTCTTGATTCATACTCCCGCCTCACTTGCCGACCCCGGTATACGGTCGACGCCTAATTATGCTGCAGAACTACGTCAAGAAGATCCTGTCCTCCCGCGTCTATGACGTGGCGGTGGAAACGCCGTTGCAGCCCGCGCCCAACTTGTCGCGTCGTTTGGGCGCGCGCGTGTTGTTCAAGCGTGAGGACCTGCAGCCGGTCTTCTCTTTCAAAATACGCGGTGCCTACAACAAGATCGCCAACCTGTCTGCGGAGGAGCGTGGCCGAGGTGTGATCACAGCCTCGGCAGGCAATCATGCCCAGGGGGTGGCGCTCGCCGCACAGCGTCTTGGGCTCAAGGCGACGATCGTGATGGGTCGCAACACCCCCAGCATCAAGATCGACGCGGTGCGCGCGCTCGGTGCCCGCGTCGTGCTGCATGGTGATTCCTACGACGAGGCCAAGGATCACGCGGCAGCCCTGACGGAAAAACACCAGTTCGTGTACGTACCGCCCTACGACGACCTGGATGTGATTGCCGGCCAGGGCACCGTAGGCATGGAAATCATGAACCAGCATTCGGGCGGACCGGACGCGATATTTGTGCCGGTCGGTGGCGGCGGACTGATTGCGGGTATCGCTGCGTATGTGAAATATCTGTCGCCCGCGACCCGCGTTGTCGGTGTAGAGGCAGAAGGTTCTGCCTGCCTGGCCGCGGCGCTAGCGGCGGGACGCCGGGTGATCCTGCCCTATGAAAGTCTCGACCTGTTTGCTGACGGGGTTTCGGTTGCCCAGGTGGGTGCCGAGCCTTTCCGCATTGCGAAACGCTATGTGGATGAGGTGATTGTCGTGAACACAGATGAAATCTGCGCGGCGATCAAAGACGTCTTCGAAGATACTCGCTCCATCGCCGAGCCGGCTGGCGCGCTATCGGTTGCAGGCTTGAAGAAGTACGTGGCGCGCACGCATCCCCCCGCCGAGGCGGAACTCTGCGCGATCGTGAGCGGAGCCAATGTGAACTTCGATCGTCTGCGCCACATCTCTGAGCGTGCGGAGCTTGGCGAAGAGCGCGAGGCGATTCTTGGCGTGACCATCCCGGAGGTGCCGGGCAGTTTCCTGCGCTTTTGTGCTGCTCTCGGCAAGCGCTCGGTCAGCGAGTTCAACTATCGCTATGCGAGCAGCAGTGCGGCGCACGTATACGTGGGGCTGCAGGTCGCGACCGGCCAGGATCGAGCCCTGCTGATCGACTCGCTGCGCGACGCGGGCTATGCGGTGGCAGACATGACCGGCAACGAGGCCGCGAAGCTCCACGTGCGTCACATGGTCGGCGGACGCTCAGGGGAGGAGAAGCCAGAACTCCTGTTCCGCTTCGAATTTCCCGAGCGCCCCGGCGCCCTTGCGCGATTTCTAACGGGGCTCGGCAGTCACTGGAATATCACCCTGTTCCATTACCGCAATCATGGCGCTGCCTGGGGGCGGGTTCTCGTCGGGTTTGAAGGCGGCGCGCCGGATCGCGCCCGTTTGGTGGCAGACCTGCGCAGCATTGGCTTTCGCTTTTGGGAAGAAACAGAAAATCCTGCGTATCAGCTGTTCTTGCAGTAGTGGGCGGTTTTTTCCTGGTCGACCGTTACAGGTCGGGCAGAAGGTGATGCAACTCGCTCTCGAAGACCAGCTGGCGAGAGTCTCGAAGCCGATCGATGTAGAGCACCCCGTCTAGATGATCGAATTCGTGTTGAAAGGCGGTCGCGGGAAATCCGCTCTGAATCAGGTCGATCGGCTCCCCAAGAGCGTCCCGCGCCTCAACGCGGATTTTTTGCGGACGCTCGACGAATCCGCGGAGCCCGGGGACGGAAAGGCAGCCCTCCCAGTAGCCAGCGGTGTCAGGATCGAGCACGGTAATGATCGGATTCACGAACACGGATAGTGGCATCGGCTCGAGCAGCCCATAACGTGTGGGGCCCCCTCGAAACTGCAGGATTGCCACACGGACGGATACTCCAATCTGCGGCGCGGCAAGACCGATGCCGCCCGCATCCGCCAGGGTATCTACCAGGTCCTGAATCAGGTCTTGGAGCGCGCGCGAGCCAAAGTCAGTGACCGGCAGCGGTTTCGCCACCTCGCGAAGCGTTGGGTGGCCCATGCGAAGAATGGGTCGGACAGCCATCAGACAACCATAGTCTTCGTGCCGTTCGAGCGGAATAGAGTGATGCCGGTTTCTGTCACCACGCTATCGAGCGGAATGTCCCACTCGGCGCGGGGCAGCGCATGCGCGCTCTTCTGCAGGCCATGGGCGTAGCCAATCAGGTTTGGCCGCAACCGCGGCGGCAGCGCGCTCAGGGTGCGGTCGTAAAAGCCGGCGCCCATACCCAGCCGTGAGCCTGCGTCATCGAAGGCGACGAGTGGGACCACCAGACGATCGTGTCGAAGCAGATTCACGAGGGGTGCGCTCGTTTCGGGCTCAGGAATTCCATAGCGATTGGGAATGAGGCGGTCGCCCGGACGCCAACGGCGGAATAGGAGGTGCGGCCCACGCCCCGGGCTCTCGGTCACGACCGGGAGCGTTATCGTAACCCGTTGTTTTGTAAGCTGCACGGCGAGTGGGAGCGGTGAGAGCTCGCCATCGGCCGGTAGGTAGATCGCGACCGTGCGGGCACCCCAGAAGAGCCCGCTCGCGAGCGCGTGACGCGTTGCAGCGCGCGCATGTTCGCGTTGGTCGTTGTCAGACAGATCGCGCCGCTGGGCTCGAAAATGACGTCTAAGCTCGCGGCGGGACGCAGCGCTGAGGGTGTTGACCGGGGATGGAGGCATGTCGGTCGTCTCGCTACCCCTGAATTGGATCTCCCGAGTATGTCGCTGTCAGTTTGGCCCTGAACCGTCGAGGTTCAAGGCGGAAGACTCGCCCGGTTCGCAGGCTTCCCGAACGGCCGCTCGCGGCCTCAGGCATGCACACGGAAGCCGGGTTGGCCTTCCTTTAGCGTTTATAACGGCTCAGGGACGATCACCAACTGGCGGGCACCCCAGGAGATGAAAAAGAGTATAGCCGAATTCAGAGTTTGAGCTGCTTGTGCTCGGCGAGAGCGACCATGATCCGATCGGTGAGATGGCGAGCGCGTCCATTGGTCTCATTCTGGATTTCACCGAGGACGTGGCGTTTCTGCAGCATTTCGTGGGTGATGTTCAGCGCAGCCATCACCGCAATGCGGTCGATACCGAAGACCTTGCCCGCTTCCCTGATCCGACGCATCTGCTGGTCGAGAAAACTGGCGGCAGACGTCAGCGCTTCCACCTCATCGGCGGGACAGCTGACCTGGAACTCCTTTTCCAAGATCTTGACGCTGACGGTAGTTGTCTCGGTCATCGGCGTATCAGTCCTGTTCCAGGGCCTTCAACCGGATGATCATGGATTCGACCCGGCTTTTGGCGAGCTCGTTTTTCTCGATGAGCTTGGCGCGCTCGGTCGTCCAGTTCTGCTGCTGCGCTCTTAGCGCGCGATTTTCTCGGCTCAGCACAGCGCAGAGGTCGAGCAGCTCGACCACTTTCTGTTCCAGCGCGATCCATTCAGTGCTCGCATTGCTCATGGCGTGGCTGCGTGCGATGGGGACTATGGGATAGCACGGATTCTGCGCTCAAAGGGCGGGCATGGGAAGCACTCCCCTGCAGTGCGCCGGCGCGCGCGCGTGTTCTGTTAGCATGAGGTCTTGCAAAGACTGGGAGCGCGCGATTGGCAGATGTCGACACTCTTGCACAGCTTGCCCGTGAGGCGCTGGCGGATGCCACGGTCTGCTCCCCGGCGGAGTTGCACGGTGCGATTTGTGGGCTCGCCGTATTTGACCCGCGCCCATTTCCTTTTTCGGGTTTGTCAGATCTCTTAGACGGCGCGCTTGACCCCTTCGACCCAGCGCTCGAGAGTTTCGTCGAGGAGGTTATGAGCAGTCTCGCGGCCGATGATTTCGGCTTTGCCCTGGTGCTTCCGGATGTCGACGACGTGTCTGCGACCGAGCGACTGGGTGAACTCGCGCGCTGGTGCGCTCGCTTCCTCGAGGCCTTTGCCCGCGGCTTGGCCGAGTTCCCTGCCGCGGATGATGGGGAGACAGATATGGCGGGAGCCGTGCTGCCGCCAGAGCTGCAGGAGATCATCGACGATCTCGCCGCGATCGCGGAGGCGGATGAGGCGTCTGCGGAGGAAAATGGGGATGAGGTCGAAAGCGATCTCTTGCAGCTTGAGGAATTTGTCAAAGTAGGCGTGCTGCTCATTCGGAGTGTGCTGAGTCATGACGACAGCGATAACCCTGCGTGAATATCGTCAGCGCCGCGCCGAGCTCATGCGGCTTATGGCGCCGGGATCGGTCGCGCTTGTCCCTGCCGCGGGTATTCGGCTGCGCAATCGTGATACGGAGTACCTGTTCCGACAGGACAGCGACTTTTTTTATCTGACCGGATTTAATGAACCGGATGCTCTCTTGGTGCTGGCGCCGGGACGCGTGCACGGTGAGGTGGTGCTGTTTTGCCGAGAGCGAGACGCGCGTGGCGAACTCTATGATGGGGAACGTTGCGGACCCGAGCGGGCGGTCGAGCGACTCAAGGTCGACGACGCGTTTCCGGTGGGCGATCTCGAAGACATTCTTCCGGGGATGCTCGAAGGCCGCGAGCGCATCTACATGACCTTGGGCGAATATCCCGAGCTGGACAATAAGGTCCTCCATTGGGTGAATAGTATCCGCGCGCGTGAGGCGGGCGGAGCCCGGTCGCCGGGTGAGTTCGTCGCACTGAAGCACCTGCTGCACGAGCAGCGTCTGATCAAGTCACCGGCGGAACTGCGAATCATGCGTGAAGCGGCGGCGATCACCGTCGCAGCGCACTGCCGCGCGATGCGGGCCTGCCAGCCCGGTATGACGGAGCTGGCGCTAGAGGCTGAGCTGCTGCACGAGTTCATGATCCGGGGCGCGCGTACGCCCGCTTATTCGAGCATTGTGGCGGGCGGCCCGAATGCCTGTGTCATGCATTATGTAGACAATGGCGCCCCATTGGCGGATGGCGAACTGGTGCTCATCGACGCAGGCTGTGAGTATGCGCATTACGCTGCAGATGTTACCCGCACGTTTCCGATTAACGGTCGCTTTTCCCCGGCGCAGCGCGCTCTGTACGACATAGTTCTCGAGGCAAACCTGCGCGCTATTGCGTCGTGTCGCCCGGGTGCGCACTTCATGCAGCCGCACCAGACCGCGCTTGAAGTCATGGTCGACGGACTGATTGACTTGGGACTCCTCGCCGGGGACCGCGACGAATTAATTGCGAGCGGCGCGCATCGTCGATTCTGTCCCCACAATTCCTCGCATTGGCTCGGCAGCGACGTGCACGATGTCGGCGACTATCGTGTGGCGGGCGCTTGGCGAGACCTTGAAGCGGGCATGGTGCTGACCATCGAGCCAGGCATTTACGTGCAGCCTACGGATCGGCAGGTCCCTGAACAGTGGCGCGGCATTGGCATTCGCGTGGAGGACGACGTCGTGATCACCCGCTCCGGACATGAGGTGCTGACAGAGGCTGCCCCGAAGACCGTCGACGACATCACTCGCCTCATGGGCGGACGGCGCAAACGGTCACGATCAAGCGGTCATGCAGCGACCGCGCTCTCCTGATACGACCCCAGCCGTGGAGGTAGAGGTCGCAGTCATCGGTGGGGGGCTGGTCGGAGCAGCGGCAGCGCTAGGTGCGGCGCGCACCGGGCGGTCGGTGGCACTGATTGATCCTGCTGCACCGCTTACAACCGATTGGCTCCCGCCGCGTCTTGGGCATGACCTGCGCAACGTGGCCCTTGGGCCGGCGGCGCAGGGCTTGCTTGAGGCGTTGGGCGTTTGGTCGAATCTCGCTGCGACGCCCTATCGGGCGATGCGCGTGCGGGACGCCCGCGGCACGGCGATGCTTGGGTTTGATGCAGCTGAGCTGAAACGCCCCTGTCTCGGCTGGATGCTCGAAAACGGCCCGACGCTGCGCACGCTCTGGCAAGCGCTCTCGGCTGCCGGGGTCACCCTTGTCGACGCGGCCGTTGGGGCTGTCGACCCGGGTCCTGAAGCAGTTCGACTCGACCTTGGAGACAGGATGGTCTCCGCTCGCCTTGTACTCGCAGCCGACGGTGCGAATTCCCGGGTGCGCGCAGCGCTTGCCGTGGCCGCGACCCGTTATCCCACCGGACACGCCGCGCTGGTGACCGTGGTCGAGACCTCCAAGCCGCATGCAGGTGTCGCCCACCAGGTGTTCGAGCCGGAGGGCCCGGTTGCCCTCCTGCCCACGGCGACCCCAAATCGGGTATCGGTAGTCTGGTCCCAGCCCCCGGAGGAGGCAGAACGACGCCGGCAGATGGACGTGGCCGGATTCGCCAAGGAACTCGGCGCGGCGACCCAGTCTTGTCTCGGCGACATTCGAGACAGTGACGTGCGCGTCGCATTCCCGCTTGAGCAGCTTCTGGTCACCGGCACCCATCCGCATGCGCGCGTTCTCATCATGGGTGACGCGGCGCATGTGTTGCACCCGCTCGCGGGTCTTGGTGCGAACTTGGGTCTTGATGATGTGCGCCTGCTGCTGCACCGGCTCAGCGCGCTGCCGCCGGGTGCTGATCCAGGCGCGATGGGCCTGTGGGACGCGTTTGCGCGGCGGCGCGAGGCGCAGGCTGCGCGCATGGTCGCGCTGATGGCGGGGCTCAAGACGCTGTACGCCGCAGCCGGGCCCTGGCCGCAGTGGGCGCGTAATGCGGGCGTGCGCGCTCTCGGGCAGTTTGGTCCACTGCGTCGCACCCTGATGCGTGAGGCCATGGGGATCGGTCCGCTAGGCGCCCGCTAGCGCCGCGTGGACGGACAGCTGCGTCAATCGGGCTTACACTAGCGCGTTGCCGCGTTGTCGGAAAAATCCCATGGACTCTGTGTCGTCTAGTGCGCTGCTTCGCACCCCGTTGTATTCCGCTCATGTCGCGGCTGGCGCCAAACTGGTGCCTTTTGGCGGCTGGGAGATGCCGCTCCACTACGGCTCTCAGCTCGCGGAGCACCATGCCGTACGTTCGGGAATTGGCGTGTTTGATGTGTCACACATGGCGATCTTCGATCTGGTGGGGCGCGATACGATTGCCCTGCTTGAGCGTGTCGTCGCAAACAACGTTGCGCGGCTCGATGCCGTGGGTAAGGCGCTGTATGGAGTGGCGCTCAATGAGGGCGGCGGCGTCATCGACGATCTGATTGTCTATCGGCGCGCCGAGGGTTTTCGCATCGTATCCAATGCGGGCACTCGCGCACGGGTGCGCGATTGGCTTCGGGCATGCAACTCGGGCGGGGTGGCGATCACCGAGCAGCCGCTTGCAATGCTGGCGGTGCAGGGCCCCCGCGCCCTCGAGGTATTCGAGCGGGCGTCAGGCGTGTCGGAACTTGGCTCGCTGGCACCGTTTTTCGCGGTGGAGCGGGGTGACTGGATGGTGGCACGGACCGGTTATACGGGAGAGGATGGCTGTGAGGTCATGTTGCCCGGGGATGCCGCCCGGTCGCTGTGGGATGAGCTCCTGCGCCTGGGCGCTGCGCCGGTTGGGCTTGGTGCGCGCGACACCTTGAGGCTCGAAGCTGGTCTTAATCTGTATGGTCAAGACATGGACGAAACCACGAGCCCGCTGGTGTCCAACTTGGGCTGGACTATCGCCTGGACCCCAGCAGAGCGCAATTTCATTGGTCGGTCGGCGCTCGCCGCAGAGCGCGCGGCAGGCGTCGCAGCTCGACTCACCGGGCTGGTCATGGAATCTCGCGGCGTCTTGCGGCACGGCCAGCCCGTGCGCACAGAGGCGGGGCTGGGCGTGGTCACCAGCGGGATCTTCTCGCCGACCTTAGGGTACAGTATTGCCCTTGCGCGGGTGCCCGTGGCGGCGGCTTCCGCAATCGCGTCAGCTACGGCGAACAGATCCGTGGACCATGACTGCGAGGTCGAGATTCGGGGCAAGTGGCACCCTGCGCGTCTGGTCAAACCGCCCTTTGTGCGCCGTGGCCAACGCGTGTTTGAATGAATTCTGCCGAGATCATCCGGAGCGAAACATGAGCGAGATTCCAGCTGAGCTGCGTTACGCCGCAACGCATGAATGGGCCAGACTCGAGAGTGATGGCACCGTCACGGTGGGCATTACGGATCATGCCCAGGACGCACTGGGGGACGTGGTGTTCGTTGAGCTGCCGGAGACCGGACGAGAGCTCGGGCTCGCGGAGGAATCTGCGGTCGTTGAATCGGTCAAGGCCGCGTCAGACATCTACGCGCCCGTCGCCGGGACGGTCATCGCCGTTAACGATGCGCTGGTCGGTGCGCCTGAGCTCGTCAACCAGTCACCCTACGGTGATGGCTGGTTCTTCCGCATCGCGCCCGCGGCGGGTGCCAGCCTAGAGGCACTGCTTGATGCCGCTGGCTATGCGGCGGCCTGTGCGGGCGATGCGCACTGAGACTTGCGCCGTTGGGTGGTGATCACCGCCCGGCTTGATACCCAAAAACTGATCGTTAAATGACGCGCGTCTCACGGGGGCGCGCGTCGAATGAGCGTTGACTAAAGTCGGAGCACGTCATGCCGTTCATACCGCACACCGCGGACGATACGCGCGCCATGTTGGACGCGATCGGCGCTCCAGCGCTCGAGTCGCTCTTTGACGAGATTCCGGTTCATCTGCTGAGCAAGCCGCTGACACAGACACCCTCCGGCATCAGCGAGATGGACATGCTGCGCCACTTGGCCGAGCGCGCCGCGCAGGATCAGGCCGGCGTCTGTTTCCTCGGCGCGGGAAGTTATGACCACCATATTCCCGCGGCCGTTTGGGATCTCGCCGGCCGCGGTGAATTCATGACCGCCTACACGCCCTATCAGGCGGAGGCGAGCCAAGGCACGCTGCAGCTCATCTACGAATTCCAGTCCATGATGACCAGCCTGACCGGGCTTGATGTATCGAACGCCTCGGTTTACGACGGCGCGTCGGGGCTTGCGGAAGCGGTGCTGATGGCACTGCGGTCGGCGCGCAAGGCGCGCAGCCGGCGGGTCTTGGTGGCGAGCTCGGTGCATCCGCACTATCGGTCCGCTGCGCGCAGCATTGTCGGCAATCAGGGTGTCGAACTCGTCGAGGTCGCCATTGGCGTTGATGGACGGGTTGACCCCGCCTCGCTTCCGGACGCCACGGACGCCGTTGCACTCGTGGTGCAGCAGCCGAATTTCTTCGGCTCGCTGGAGGACGTCGACGCGCTGACCGATTGGGCGCACGCGCGCGGACTCCTGGTCATTGCCGTGGTCAACCCGATGACGCTGTCCGTGCTGCGACCGCCGGGACAGTGGGGCGTCACGGGCGCAGATATTGCCTGCGGCGATGGTCAGCCGCTCGGTATTCCCATGTCTTCGGGAGGGCCGTCCTTCGGATTTATCTGCTGCCGCGAATCGCTCGTGCGCCAAATGCCGGGGCGAATCATCGGCCGAACAGTGGATTTGGAGGGTCGACCGGGCTTCACCCTGACCCTGCAAGCACGCGAGCAGCACATTCGTCGCGGCAAGGCGACCTCGAACATCTGTACCAATCAGGGGCTTCTGGTGACAGCGGGCACCATTCATCTGAGTCTGCTCGGCGCCCGAGGCTTGGCGGCCGTTGCCCGTGCGTCGGTAGCCAACACCGCTCGGTTGGTAGAGCGGCTCAGCCGAGTTCCCGGCGTGCGGCCGCGCCATGGCGGACCGTGGTTTCACGAATGCGCGCTCGAGCTGCCGCGCCCAGCTGTCGAGGTGCAGGAAGCGCTGCTGGCGCATGGCATTCTCGGCGGGCTGCCGCTGACTCCTTATTACCCGGAGATGACTCACACCCTGCTCGTCTGCGCCACCGAGAAGAGAACGGCGGCAGAAATTGAGCGGTACGGCGTCGCACTGGAGGCCTGTCTGTCATGAGTGATCGCATTCCGACCCGACGCCCGCAGAAGACTCTGTTTGAGCTGTCTTCGCCCGGGCGCAATGCTGAGGCGCAGCACCCTCGTCTCGATGCCGGCGCGTCCGAGGTGCTGGACCGGTTGCCACGGGAGTTCCTGCGCAGCGAGCCTCCCGACTTGCCTGAGGTTTCGGAATTGCAGGCGGTGCGCCATTTCACCAATTTGTCGCGGCGAAATTTTTCGATCGATACCCAGTTCTACCCGCTCGGCTCTTGCACAATGAAGTACAACCCGCGCGGCGCGCATCGGGCTGCGATGCTGCCCGGCTTTCTGGCCCGGCATCCGCTTGCGCCGGAATCGGCGAGCCAGGGGTTTCTGGCGTGTCTCTACGAGCTGCAGGAGATTCTCAAAGATGTGACCGGTATGCAGGGCGTTTCCCTCGCCCCCATGGCTGGCGCGCAGGGCGAGTTCGCCGGCGTGGCGATGATTCGTGCCTACCACTCGGCACGCGGTGACGATGCCCGCACCGAGATCATCGTGCCAAGCGCGGCCCATGGCACGAACCCAGCGACCGCGGCGATGTGCGGCTACAAGGTCACGGAAGTCGCCGTGGACAGCGAGGGTGATGTCGACGTCGAAGCGCTGAAGCGCTTGGTCGGGCCGCAGACGGCGGGCCTAATGATGACCAATCCCTCCACCTGCGGCGTGTTCGAGCGCCGCATCGAGGCGATCGCCGAAACTGTGCATGACGCAGGCGGGCTCCTCTACTACGACGGGGCGAATCTGAACGCGATCCTCGGCAAGATCCGCCCGGGTGACATGGGCTTTGATGTGCTGCACATGAATCTGCATAAGACGTTCGCCACACCGCACGGTGGTGGAGGTCCGGGCGCTGGTCCGGTCGGAGTCGGCGAGCGGCTGTTGCCCTTTCTGCCGATACCGATGGCTGCTCGCGCAGGGGATCGCTATCGGTTCCTTACCGAGCAGGATGTCCCTGGCAGCATCGGGCGCCTATCAGCGTTCAGTGGTAACGCGGGGATTCTGCTGCGTGCGCTAGCCTACGCGCTCATGCTAGGGCACGAGGGCATCAACCGGGTTGGTGAGTATGCGACGCTCAACGCCAACTACCTGGCGCAGCGGCTCGAAGCCGCCGGGTTCGAACTGGCATACCCCGGCCGGCGCGCGACGCACGAATTCATCCTCACCTTTGCGCGGGAAGCCAAGGAACTGGGTGTCACGGCCATGGATATCGCCAAACGCCTGCTCGACTATGGCATTCACTCGCCGACGACCTACTTCCCGTTGTTGGTGCCCGAGTGCTTTTTGATCGAACCGACGGAAACCGAGACGCGCGAGGAGTTGGACGCGCTGGTCGATGCCCTCGTCGCAATCCGGGCTGAAGCGCGTGAGAATCCCGATCTCGTGCGCGGTGCGCCTTACACCTTGCCGGTGCGACGCTTGGACGATGTCAAGGCAGCGCGCGAGCTGAATCTGACCTGGGCGATGTCCCAGCGGCAGCCGCAGTAGGCTCGCACGGCGTCGGTCGCAGCCTTAAGGGTTCGTCGCGCCGCCAAGTCGGGCGCGGAAGGCGTCGAGCGTCGTGATCGGGCCATCGGCCGTGTCGGCGTTACACCACCACGCGCAGGCGGCACCCTGTAAATCAGCGCGCACGAGCCTTGGCAGATGTTTGGGCAGGGTCCGATAGGCACCCCACGGAATCACGTACACTGGTCGCCAGGGGTCGAAAGCCGCGCGCGCAGCCGCGACCCATGGCTCGATTGCGCTCTCCGGCCCGCGAACGATGATGCACGCGGTCGATGTCTGACCGAATTCCAGGGCTGTGAGTAATGCGGCATGCCCCACCGGGTAGGCCGCCATGCCTGCACTGCTGGCGCGCAGCGCGCGCTCGGCAGCCGCCACCAGATCTGTCCGTCCAAAAAGCTGACCGGCTTTGAGCAGGCCCGCCGTCGCGCTGCCATTTCCAGACGGTAGCGCCTCGTCGAGCGTGGGGCGAAGCTCGGTGACCAGTCGCGTCTCGCTCCGGTGGCGCAGCACGAAGGCCCCGGTAGCCGGATCGAGGAACGCGGATGCGAGGGTTTCAGCGAGGTCGAGCGCAAGTCGCGCGTGATGCTCCTGCCAGCGTGCAGCAAGAAGGTCGAGCAGTCCCTGCAGCAGTAGCGCGTGATCATCCAGCGTGCCGACCGGGCCCCGTTGACCGTCGAATGCACTGCCGTGCAGGCGACTTCCCTGCCACAGCAGAGCGATGACCCCGTCTGCGGCGCGCGCTGCCGCGTCAATCCACTCGGGTTGCTGGCACACCGAGCCGGCTCGACTCAGGGCGCCGATGGCGAGGCCGTTGCCGCCCGCGTTGGCGATTCGGGTGGCGATAGGTGCCGGGCGCGTGCGGCGCTCGGCCAGCAAACGGGCGCGACCCGTGGCAAGCAGGCTATTGGCGATCTCGGGGTCAAGCGACAAACGCTCGACCACCGCGCGCCAGGCATCGCGCCGATTGAGCAGCCAGCGTGCGCCGTGATTTGCAGGTTTGTCGAGACCGTAAAGGGTCTCGATGACCAGATACTGATCCTCATCAAGCAGCCTTCTGACGGCGTCTCGGCGCCAGGTAAAATACGCCGAGCCATCGTCCTGCGGTCGTTCGCCGGTGGCAAAGAGGCCGCTCATCGCGCCGTGAGGGTCGCACAATGACGTGAGTAGCCAGCTGACTGTGCCGTCGATGACTTCTCGGAACAGCCGGTCGCCGCTCACGGCAAACGCGTCGGTGTAGAGCCGGAGAAGCTGCGCATTGTCGACGAGTGATTTCTGGAACACCGGATTGGACCACCTGCGGTCGAGCGTGTAGCGGAAGAAACCGCCGCCGAGATGATCGTGAATACCGCCCCGGGCCATGCGGGTCAGGGATTGCATCACCAGTTCAAGACCGTTCCGGTCCACGTTCGCCGTGCCGCGACGGCGTGCCCAGCCAAGCAGCAGGCGTTCGTTCCACGTGGGCATAGGGAATTTGGCGCCGGTCCCGAACCCGCCTTCAGCGACGTCATGCAGCGCTTCGAGTTGTTCCCGGGCCGCCTTCAGCAGCGCGTCCGTGGGCGGCATGATCTCGTCACTTGCTTCCGATTCCAGGGCCAAGAGCCGTTTCCCGAGTTCTGTGCACTGGGTTTGAACGGCGTCGCGCTCGGCTCGAAAGGTCTCCGTGATCCGGAGCAGCAGATCCGAAAAGCCAGGCAGACCGTCGCGCGCCCGAGGTGGGAAGTAACCGCCGCCGAAAAATGGCAGCAGCGTGTCTGGATCAAGAAAAGCGGTGACGGGCATTCCGGGGGCGTCGCGATTCAGCACGGTGAGCACGAATTGATACGTGCGCGCGATGTCGGGTTGTTCATCCCGATCGACCTTGATGCAAAAAAAACCGGTGTTGAGAACCGCGGCGACGGCGTTCTGACTAAAGCATTCCGCGGACATGCGCGCGCATCCGGCGCTGCCCTCATGACCAATGGAGAGCAGTACCGGTCGACCAACGGAGCGGGCGAGCGTTGCGACTTCATCGTTCCAGGGGTGCCAATGGACCGGTTCCAGGGCGGCGCGTCGTAGGTACGGACTCAGCGCGTTGGTTAGTCGCTCGGCGCTCATGGAGAGACGTGTTTCGAGGGGCTCATGACGATGCTCGGTCCGAGTGCGAGACGGAGGAGCATCCTAACGCCAACCGAGTTGGCGCGGGGTCGCAGCAAGCGTGTCTTGGTGTCTTGGGCATCGATGCGCGTCGTCGTTGCCAAGCCGCTTCGGATTGGTTTTCATGGCAGTGTGCAAGGCACTGAATTTTCGAGGGTTAACAAACGTGGTCGATGCCGACGGCTTTCGCCCCAATGTGGGCATTATCCTGGCGAATGCGCACGGTCAGGTGCTGTGGGCTCGGCGCGTAGGAGGGCAGGACGCCTGGCAGTTCCCGCAGGGTGGCATCAATCCAGAGGAAACGCCCGAAGAAGCGCTGTTCCGCGAGCTGCATGAAGAGGTCGGTCTAAAGCCGGACGCCGTGCGAGTGCTGGCCACGACCCGGGGCTGGCTGCATTACCGCCTGCCGAAACGTTTGCGTCGCAACAATTCGTCCCCTGGATTCAAGGGTCAAAAACAGAAGTGGTTCCTGCTTGAGCTATTGGGTGATGAACAGTCCATCGCCTTTGATTGCGGTCACAAGCCTGAGTTCGACCACTGGCGCTGGGTCAGCTACTGGTACCCGGTACGTCAGGTTGTCGACTTCAAGCGCGAGGTATATCGCCGCGCGCTGAAGGAGCTTGCATTGCATCTCCCTGTTTCGGCCCTGGGCTGATGCTGTCGTCTCTGCGCCGTATCGTTCAGGACGTTGCCGCTGCACCAAATTTTGGCGTGGCTCTCGACATCATTGTTCGCGATGTGCGTGATGCCCTCGGTACTGAGGTCTGCTCGGTATACCTCCTCAGCCCGGAAAGGGATCGCTACCAGTTCGTGGCCACCGAGGGACTCAACCTTGAATCCGTCGGCAAGCTGTCACTGAAGCTTGGCCAGGGGCTGGTGACGCTCGTGGCGGAGCGGGCTGAGCCCATTAATCTGCAGGACGCGAGTTTTCACCCGCGGTTTCACTATCTGCCGGAAATTGGCGAGGAACCGTTCAACGCCTTTCTCGGCGTGCCCGTGATCCACCACCGCGAGGTACTCGGCGTGCTCGTGGTGCAGCAGCGTGACAACCGCCGCTTCGACGAAAGCGAAGAAGCGTTCATGGTGACGCTGGCTGCGCAGCTTGCCGGCGCCATTGCGCATGCCCAGGCGACGGGTGACATCCGCAGGCTCTTCCATGGCGCCACGCAGTCCGCATCGGATCGTTTGTTCCGCGGTGTGCCCGGTGCGCCAGGGATTGCCATTGGTACCGCGGTGGTTGTGCAACCGCCGGCGAACCTCGAAGGCGTACCCGAGCGCGAAACCGAGGATGTCACGGCAGAGCTGATGGTGCTCGATCGTGCGATCAATGCGGTGCGCGGTGATCTGCGGCGCATCAGCCAGCAGTTTGAGCGCACGCTGCCTGCCGAGGAGCTCGCGCTGTTCGATGCCTACCTGCACATGCTGGATGACAACGCATTGGCCGGTGACATTCGTGACCGCGTGCGCCGTGGGCAGTGGTCTCAAGGTGCGCTGAAACAGGTTATTCGAGAGCACGTCCGTCGCTTCGAGTCGATGGAGGACCCTTATCTGCGCGAACGCGGTGCCGATGTGAAAGACCTGGGTCTTCGGGTGCTGGCTTATTTGCAGGATATCGCCACACGCCGCGTGCATTTCCCGGCGGATTCCATACTGGTGGGGTACGAAGTTACCGCGGCGATGTTGGCGATTGTGCCGGCGCTTCGGCTGAAAGGCATTGTGTCGCTGCGAGGGTCGGGCAACTCGCACGTCGCGATCCTGGCGCGTGCGCTTGATGTGCCCGCGATCATGGGCGCGGTAGATTTGCCCATTGCGGCGCTTGACGGGCAGCCGTTGGTTCTCGACGGCAGCTATGGCGAGGTGTTCTTAAACCCCTCGGCCGCACTCGTACGCAACTATCGCTCGCTCATCGATCAGGAGCGGGCATTGTCTGAGGAACTGGAATCCCTCAAGACGTTGCCCTGTGTGACCCGCGATGGAGTGCCTGTCTCCCTGTGGGTGAACATTGGTCTCCCGGGGGACATATCGCGATCGCTCGACCGCGGTGCCGAAGGCATTGGACTGTTTCGCACCGAAGTGCCTTTTATGTCGAAGGACCGTTTCCCGACGGAAGAGGAGCAGCGGGTGCTCTATCGCGAGCATATGGCTGCGTTCGAGCCGCGACCGGTGACCATGCGCACGCTCGATATCGGCGGGGACAAATCGCTCAGCTATTTCCCGATCGATGAAGAGAACCCCTTCCTTGGCTGGCGTGGGATTCGCGTCACACTCGATCATCCTGAGATTTTCATGGTTCAGACGCGCGCCATGCTGAAGGCGAGCGCGGGATTGACGGGCGTGCTTCGCATCATGTTGCCAATGATCTCGAACATCGCCGAGGTCGAGGAAGCCAAGGCTCTGGTGCATCGCGCCTATATCGAGGTGCTCGAGGAAGGGCTCGAGGTCCGTCAGCCTTTAATTGGCGTCATGATCGAAGTGCCGGCCGCCGTTTACCAGGCCCGTGCTCTGGCTCAGCGGGTCGATTTTCTGACCGTTGGCTCAAACGATCTTACCCAGTACATGTTGGCTGTCGATCGCAATAACCCGCGCGTGGCAAGTCTTTACCAGGAGCTCCATCCGGCCGTGTTGCTCGCCCTGCGCGAGGTCGCGCGGGCGGCGCATCAGGAGCAGGTAACCCTCGGTATTTGTGGCGAGCTTGCGGGGAACCCGCTGGGCGCGGTGCTCCTCATGGCGATGGGTTATCAGATTCTTTCGATGAATGCGACGAATCTGCCCAAGGTAAAGTGGGTATTGCGTAACATCACCCAGCGCGATGCGCAGCGAATGCTCACGCGCGCCCTGCGGTTGGGCACGGCGGGGGAGGTGCGTTCGCTCATGCGCGCAGAGTTCAAGCGCGCGGGCCTCGAACGGGTGGTGCCCTCGTACCACGAGTGACGCGCCGGGTTTGGGAGGGCCCGATCAATGTTCAAAAACCTGGCGACCCGCTCGTGGTATTCCACGTATGCGTTGATTCTTTTGTTTGTGGTCTATGTCTTCAACTTCATCGACCGCTCGATCCTCAATATCCTCGCCCAGTCCATTAAGCAGGACCTGGGTCTTTATGACTGGCAGATCGGGCTCATGGGTGGCATCGCGTTCGCCCTCTTTTACACCTTCTTGGGCATTCCCATCGCCCGCCTCGCGGACTCCCACAATCGCCGTAACATTGTCTCGATCTCGCTAGCGGTCTGGAGTTTCATGACCGCTGTTTGCGGTCTCGCGCAGAATTTCTGGCACTTGCTGCTTGCTCGCATCGGCGTGGCGGTGGGTGAGGCGGGGGGGAGCCCACCATCGCACTCGATCATTTCGGATTTGTTCGCGAGTGATCGTCGTGCCACCGCGCTCGGGATCTATGCCCTGGGTATCCCGGTTGGCACCATGCTCGGCAACCTGTTCGGTGGCTACATCAATGAGGCGCTGGACTGGCGCACCGCGTTTATCGTCGTCGGTTTGCCCGGCCTGCTGCTTGCGCTGGTGGTGCGATTCACGCTGGTAGAGCCGCCACGCGGCTATTCCGAGCAGGCGGCCAAAGCCAAGTCTGAAGCGCCGCCGGTCGCTTTCGTCTTCAAGGCGCTCTGGTCGCGCAAGAGCTTTCGCTACATGTCTTTAGGCGGCGCTTTGCATGCGCTGGTGGGCTATGGCGTTGGTCCCTTTATTCCGCCGCTCTTTATCCGCGTGCATGAGATGGGAACAGCGGATATTGGGCAAGCGCTCTTTTGGCTTGGTTTCGCGGGTATTGCGGGCACGGCGAGCGGTGGTTGGCTCGCCGATCGCTGGGCTAAGCACGATGTTCGCTGGTACGTTTGGCTGCCGGGCATCGCAACGTTGGTCTCCGTGCCGTTCGCCGTCACCGCTTATCTGTGGGACGATCCGATTCAGGCGTTTTGGCTGATGGCTCTGCCAAGCTTCCTTGGCGCCTATTACCTTGGACCCACGTTTTCCCTAGCCCAGGGCTTAGTCGGCATTCGCATGCGCGCGCTTGCTGCGGCCATTCTGCTTTTCATCCTGAACTTGATTGGCATGGGCATGGGCCCGGTGGTGGTGGGCGTCTCGTCTGACCTGCTGAACGCGTACACGGATCTGGGCGTCGAATCGATTCGCTGGGCGCTCGTAGGCGTGCTGGTGTTCAACATCCTGTCGACGGTGTTTTATCTGATGGCTGGACGCACGCTGCGCGAAGACCTCGACCGCAGTCATGAACTCAGCTGACGCGATTGTCCGTTTGCGACCATTCGCGCCAACCGACGCCTCGGCTCTTGCCCGGGGCGTGCGCGAGAGTCTCCCCGAACTTGCTCTCTGGCTACCCTGGGCGACTGCGAACTATGGTGAGGTCGAGGCGACGGCCTTCATCGACTCGACCACGAAGGGACATAGCCATGATTTCGTGATTGACGTCGGTGGCAAGCTGGCGGGTGCGTGTGCGCTCAACATGCTGGACGCCTCCACCCGACGCGCCAATGTGGGCTATTGGATTACGACACCGCTCAGCGGGCGTGGTTATGTCACGCGCGCGGTCAGCGCGTTGGTTGCGTGGGCATTTGCCGAAACAGATTTTGAACGACTCGAAATCGTGGCTGCGGTGGGCAATGTTGCCAGCCAGCGCGTGGCCGAGCGCGTGGGCGCTGTTCGTGAAGGGGTGCTTGCTCGACGTGCCTGGGTTCGCAAGCATCCCGATCATGAACCAAGCCTCGAAAGCGCGGTGCTGTACGCGCTGGTGCGCCCCAAGGGGACAGAGGTTTAACAAGGTGAACAACGTGAACAGAGAGCAGGCCTCCGCAATGGAGGATGAAGCCTCCTGGCCCGATCAGCGCTATGCCTGGTTTGTGGTCACTGTGCTCTACCTCGGCGCGGTCCTGTCGCTCATGGATCGTCAGATCATCTCGCTCTTGGTCGGCGATATCAAAATGGACCTGGGCCTGACAGATTTTGAGATCGGCCTGCTTCAGGGACCACCGTTCGGTATTTTTTATGCGCTGATGTCGATACCGATTGCGCTGCTCGCCGACCGTGGTAATCGGCGAAACATCATTGTGGTGGGCATGAGCTTCTGGTCGTTGGCTACCGCGGCGTGCGGATTGGCCAGCAATTTTTGGCATCTGTTCATCGCTCGCATCGCGGTGGGCGCGGGAGAGGCGACGCTGTCGCCGTGCGCGTACTCGATGATCACCGACTACTTCCGTCGGCGCCTGCTCCCCATGGCGATGAGCGTGTTCACCATGGGCAACCTCTCGGGGGTTGGGCTCGCCATGATCATCGGCGGCGGCGTCATCGCCTGGGCGCGCGAACTTGGAAGCGTGACTTTGCCGCTGATCGGAACGCTCGCGCCTTGGCAACTCGCATTCGTCATAATTGGACTACCCGGGCTCCTGTTGGCTCTGGTCGTCCGAGCGCTGCGCGAGCCCGTGCGTCGAGGTGTTATTCGAGCGGAGGATGCGACACTGAGCGCGTTCTTCGGCTTTCTGCACACGCATCGCGCCACGTTTGCCACGTTGTTTGCAAGCTTTACCCTGCTCGTGTTGGTGGCGTACGGCAATTTCGCTTGGATGCCGACCTATTTCATGCGTACCTGGGGGTGGTCGACAGCGGAAGCGGGCTCTATCTACGGCATCGTTGTCGCAATCTTCGGTACTGCCGGTGCGCTGATTGGCGGCTGGCTTGCAAGTAGACTTGCGTCGCGCGGTTATACGGATGCGCCTTATCGCGCTACGCTGTACCTGTCGCTGCCGCTCGCACCGCTCGCCCTACTGATCTTCGGGTGGTCTCCGGACGGCTGGTGGGCGGCATTCTGGTACGCGCCTTACCAAATCTGCTCGGCAGCACCTGCCGGGCTCGCGGCAGCCGCGATGATGACCATTACGCCGAATGCGATGCGCGCAAAGATCGGCTCTACCTACCTCTTCTTTAGCAACTTCGTGGGTTTGTCGCTCGGCGCGGCGAGTGTCGTCTATCTGACCACACATGTGTTCGCCGACGACGCCGCGATCGGGCGGTCGCTGCTCCTCGTCAACGTAATCGGAGCACCGCTTGCATGCCTCGCAATTCTCCTTGGGATGAAGCGGTTTCGCGCGAGTGTGGTGACGGTGGATGCCCCTCAGCCGGTCGCGTCGCGCCACTGACTCGATCGCTGATCATGCGCGTTGCAGGTGGTTGGTGCCGCGTCGGCTCTCAAAAGCTGCACCAAGCTCCTCGTTGAGCGACCGCGCGTCGATGCGGTCCACAAACCACCATTCGGCGCGTACGCGCTGCGCATCCAGATCAACCAGCAGATATCCGTGCCGGCGCAGGTTCACATAATGGATGTGCGGCAGGTTTTCGATAATGGCTCGCTCCCGGGCGTCGATCTCGCTATCCGTCCCTCTTGCACCGGGTGATGTGACGGACGTGGTCACGAGCTCGACCGCGACGGACCCTGCTCCCGTGTCAGCGACGTAGTCTGCGCTGAAAGGATCTGAAGTCAGGTCCGCCGCCCAAGCGCTATGGATATCCCCGGTCAGTATTACGGTGTCGGTTACACGCTCCGTTCGGAGCTGGTCGAACAGGGCAGCCCGCGAGGCGGGGTATCCATCCCACATGTCGGTGTTGAGGATCACGCGGTCGGCATCAACGAGCTGCGCGACCATCAGCTGCTGGCCAATCACATGCCACGCCGCGCCGCGGCGAACCGATGCGCGCAGCTCTTCCGCCAGCCAGGCGGCTTGATCCGCGCCAAGCAGAGTCCTTCCTGGAGCGTTAATCGCCGCAGCGTCGGTGCGGTCGGCGACTTGCTCCGTGCGACCGTGCAGGCGTGTGTCGAGCATGATCAAATCGGCGATACGTCCGAAGCGGAAGCTGCGATAGATGGGGGAAGGGCCGGCGCTCGGTCGCTCGCGGACCGGCATCCATTCATGCCATGCCTGCTCTGCCGCTGCTCTTCGCTCGGCCCAGCTGCCTTCATCAGCCTGGTGGTTCTCGGCGCCGTCGCGCCAGCCGTCGTTGGCGCTTTCGTGATCGTCCCAGACGCAGATCCACGGGTACGCTGCGTGCGCGGCTTGAAGGTCCGGGTCGGTGCGGTATTGCCCGTACCGGGTGCGATAGTCTGCGAGTGAGACGATCTCATGGGCAGGCTCGTGGATTCGTCCTAGGGCCTTGTTTTCGGCATAGCCACCGGCCTCGTATTCGTAGATGTAGTCGCCGAGATGAATCACGGCGTCCAGGTCATCTCGGTCGGCGATTCGGGCATAGGCATTGAAGTAGCCGGCCGGGTAATTCGAACAGCTCGAGACGGCAAAGCGGACTCTGGGCGCCGAATCCTCGGGCAATGTGCGTGTCGACCCGGTTGGGCTCTGCACTTGCTTCACCTCGAAGCGATACCAATAGCGTTGACCCGGTTGCAGCCCATCTGCATCGACTTTCACTGTCCAGTCGCGAGAGGGCAGAGCGGTTACCACGCCCTCGTTGACGATGTCGCGCAGGTGTTGGTCACGCGCGATCACCCAGCGCACGGGGATCGGCTTGCCAGTCTTTCGAGGTGTGAGCCGGGTCCAGAGAATCACGCGATCCGAGAGCGGATCCCCGCTCGCCACACCGTGTGCGAAGACCGTGGCATTGGAGCTCTCGGCTCGCGCTGTGGGTCCTCCCAGCGAGGCCGCCGCGGTCAACGCTGCGCTGGCGCCCAGGAAGGTGCGGCGGGACATGCCGTCGATTGGCGCTCCCTCGGAGTTGTCTTCAGACCACACGCGAAACCCCTCCATCCATGTTGATTGCGCAACCGGTGACATAGGACCCTGCCTCGGACGCGAGAAACAGAGCGAGGTTGGCGACCTCTTCTGGCTCACCCATACGCCCCATAGGCAGGCGGGCACCCGCACGCGCGACGAATTCGTCGAGCGTCTCCGTGCTGCCGCTCGCCGCGTGCTGGCGGCGAATCTGATCGCTGCGAATAAAGCCAATCAAGAGAGCGTTGACCAGAATGTTATGCTCGGCGCCCTCGTTTGCGAGCACTTTCGATAGCGCCATGCCAGCGGCGCGGCTTACCGATGTCGGTGCCGTGCGCGCGTCCGGCGTCTTCGCATAGACATTGAGCAGGTTAATGATTCGTCCCCAGCGCTGGTCGCGCATGTGCGGCCAGGCGAGGCGTGCCCAGCGGATCGCGGCGAAGAGCTTGAGATCGAGGTCGGCCTGCCACGCCTCATCCGTGATGGTCTCGAAGGCGCCGCCTGCGGAGCGGCCCGCGTTGTTCACAAGTATATCCACGCCGCCTAGGTCTGCGACGATACGCGCGTGGGTCGCGATGATCTCGTCAGCCTGACAGACGTCACATTGATACGCTTCGATCCGCGCCCCAGACCGCGCGGTCGCGGTCTCCGCCGCGATCGCCGCCCGAGCGGCTTCGAGCGCTGCTGCATTGCGGGCAACAATGGCTACGCGAGCGCCTGCCTGAAACAGGCTTCGTGCCATCGAAAAGCCGAGACCCAGGCTGCCACCGGTAACCACTGCGGTTCGGCCGTCGAGACGTGTATCCATGTGAACGCTCCCGCGTCAGATGCGATAGGGAATGTTGAACTCGACCCGATCACCACGACGTCCGTGGTTAAGGTAAGCCTGTTCCGTGAAACTGATATGTCGTTGCCCGATCAGCACGACGGTGCTGGCGCGGGTCCCATAATCCTTGCCGGTGATGAAGCAGGGGGCTATCTGGCGCTCGGTCTCGAGCGGCTTACCCCGGCGCGGCAGAGCGTGATCGGGCGGCTGGCTCGAATCGGCCAGCAGCGCGAGCAGATGGTCAGCAACCACCGGGCTGTCGGGCGCTAGCGCTGAGGCGAGTGCCGCCTCGCCCAGGACCACCTTGGGCCAACGAGCCCCCAGTTCCGCGTTGGCGAGACCATACACGCCGGCGCCCAGCTCGATGGGGCCGGATACGCTCGAGCGGTAGACCATCGACTGTCCGTCAAAGAGAATCAGGTTGAAGCCGCGGTAAGCATCGCTGTCGATCCGGGACGCATAGGTGAGGGCATCGGCCGTTCCCCTCAGGAAGGCTTCGGTTAACTGACCTCGGCTGACCGGCGCCGTGTCGGGTCCGACCTCTGCAAAGTTCGTGACTGCCGCGAAGCGCCCTGATCGGTGCACGCCAAGCCAGGTGCCTCCGGCTTCGAGGTCGCGGCCCCCGAGTACGTCGGGATGCTCGTCCCAGAAATGTGCTGCCAACGCGGGGCGCGCGTAGAATTCGTCGCGGTTGGCGGCCACCACCAGCGGGTGCGGCGCATCAGGTTGATAGGCAAACAGCACGAGACACATTCGCGCGAGTGTAGCAGAGAGGAAAGGGGGCAAGAGACCGGTGCAGCACGTCCATTATCCAGAGATCGACCCGGTCATCGTCGCCCTGGGACCCTTGGCCGTGCGTTGGTACGGACTCGCCTACCTCGCGGCTTTCACCCTTGCCTGGTGGCTGGGTCGACGCCGTGTTGCTCGGGGTCTTTCCGATTTCAGTGAACAGGAAGTCGGCGACGTTATTTTCTATGGCGCTGTGGGTGCGGTACTCGGGGGGCGCATCGGCTATTCGCTGTTCTATGGTCTCGAATTCCTGCGCGCCGACCCGCTGTATATCCTGCGCGTGTGGGAAGGCGGTATGTCGTTTCACGGCGGACTGATTGGCGCTCTGCTGGGTTTTGCCTGGTTTGCGCGCAGCACCGGGCGCTCGTTCTGGTCCGTGGGTGATTTTGTCGCGCCGCTGACACCCACGGGCCTTGGTTTAGGTCGACTCGGAAATTTTGCCAACACCGAGCTGCCGGGTCGGGTGACAGATTCCTGGTTTGGGGTCATCTATCCCTGCACGCCCGATGTGCAGGCGCTCAATCCGCTGTGCATTGGCGCCTATGAGAGCGTCGCGCGTCACCCGTCCTCGCTTTATCAGGCAGTTGCAGAAGGGCTGGTGCTTTTTGCCGTCGTCTGGTGGTTTGCTTCGCGTCCGCGACCGGTGGGGGCCATCTCGGGTGTCTTTTTGCTGGGCTATGGCGTGTTGCGCTGTATCACGGAGGTGTTTCGCGAGCCTGACGTTCATATGGGTTATCTGGGCGACGTGCTGACAACGGGTCAGCTCCTCTCGCTGCCCATGATTGCCATTGGTATCCTGCTGCTGGTCAGAGCGCGGCGCGTGGCATCGTGAAGCAATACCTCGATCTAATGCGACACATTCGCGACCACGGCGTGGTCAAGGGCGATCGAACCGGCACGGGGACCCGCAGCGTCTTTGGCTACCAGATGCGTTTTGACCTGGCCGACGGTTTTCCGCTCGTCACCACGAAGAAGATGTTCCTGAAGGGCATCATTCACGAGCTGCTGTGGTTCCTGCAGGGGTCGACCAATATCCGCTATCTGCAGGACCACGATGTGCACATCTGGGATGAATGGGCTGACGAGCACGGCGAACTCGGTCCGGTATACGGTTCGCAATGGCGCTCATGGCCCGGTGCCGATGGAGAAACCATCGATCAGATCAGCCGCGTGGTTGACGATATTCGCCGAACGCCTGACTCGCGCCGGCTCATCGTGAGTGCCTGGAATGTGGCAGAGGTCGATCGTATGGCTCTGCCCCCGTGCCATACGCTCTTTCAGTTTTACGTCGCGGAAGGTCGGCTTTCCTGCCAGCTGTACCAGCGCAGCGCCGACGTGTTTCTCGGTGTTCCGTTCAACATCGCGTCCTATGCCCTGCTGACTCTCATGATCGCGCAGGTCTGCGATCTCGAGCCGGGCGATTTTGTACACACCCTGGGGGACGCGCATTTATACCTCAACCACCTGGAGCAGGCTGAGCGTCAGCTCGCCCGCGATCCTCATCCGCTGCCCTCGATGACGCTGAACCCCGAGGTGAAGGACATCTTCGGCTTCCGCTTCGAGGACTTCGCCCTCACCGGCTACCACGCCCACCCGGGCATCAAGGCCCCGATCGCGGTCTGATCGCGGTGCGTATTGCGCTCATCTGGGCCATGGATCGCAACGGCGTCATCGGACGTGAGGGCGCCCTGCCATGGCGTCTCCCAAACGATATGGCGTACTTTCGCCAGACCACGACCGGACATCCGGTCATTATGGGGCGGCGAACATTCGAGTCGTTGCCTCGGCCACTGCCGGGCCGCACGAATATCGTGGTCTCCCGTCGCCCCGCTTACGGGGCCGCAGGGATAGTGCCTGCGCCGACGCTTGACGCCGCACTCACGCATGCCGCAGCGGCGGAGGGAGGCGATACGGTGTTCGTGATCGGGGGCGCGGAGATCTACGCGGCCGCGTTGCCACGAGCGGACCTGCTGCATGTCACGCGGATTGACGCGGAAGTTGTGGGAGACGTCGTTTTCCCCGGTGTCGATTGGGCCGCTTTCCGCTGCCTGTCGGTCATCTGCCATGCTGCAGACGATCGCCACGCCTGGCCGTTCCGCATCGAATGCTGGGAGCGCTCGTGAGCCGACGCTTCTGACCCGTTGCCGGCATTAATCTGCAGACAGGCAGACCGGTGGCAGTCCATCGGCCAGTTCGAACCAGCGGCCGGTGCAGGGCAATGAGCGCCAACTGGCGGCAGGAAGCGTTAGCTCTTTTGGGACCCGAAGCAACCGCGTCACTGAGAAATCGCGCGCGTCGATCGCGATCAAGCATTGTAGCCGCGCCATCCCATTGAATACCGAGGCGGCCTCAACCCCCGCGCGTCGAATGTCGCAGCTGCCGCGCTCGAGGTTCGCGATTAGCGTCTGCGTGTGCTTTGCGTTGAGCGGCGTCATGCGCATGAGGCGTTCGCGCTCAAGCCAATCGAGCATTTCCAGCAGCCAGTGCGCGCCGCAGTGCCGGCATCGAACCACGGCGTCCGTTGGTCCCGCGGCATCGTCCAGGACCAGGACTAGCTCGAAGACTGTCGCTCCAGGCGCGATATGCGCACACAGGGTTGGGTGTGCTTTTTCCGATGGCATTGCCGCGGGCGTCTCTAGGGCTAGGTGAGTGGGTATCTCAGTGGGCATTGAATATGGCCGAAGGGTTACTTAGCGTACGGTGAATCGCTCCGATGGGGGACTTTAACCCGTCGCGCGCCCCACGCTGTCCATCCGCAGGATCTCGCTCCATGAATGATGGTTCTCGCCCAAGCCCTCGCCCCTTTGCTCCGGTGGGAATACTGGTCAACCCAATGTCGGGGCGGGATGTTCGCAGGCTCGCGGCGCGAGCCACCAACATGACGCATGAGGCCAAACGCGATCTGGTCGCACGCGTGGCGGCTGGTGCTGACGCCTGCGGGGCAAGCGATATCTTTGTTGCGCGTGAACCGTTTCGGATCGCCTCCGCCGCACTCGAATACCTCGACCTGCATGCTCGTCACCACATTCTGACCCCGCCTATTCGCAATACGGCGGAGGATACCGAAGCCGCGGTCACCGCGTTTCTCGATGCAGGCTGCGAGACGATCGTCTCGCTCGGCGGGGATGGTACGAATCGAGCTATCGTGCGGGCACTGGGCAGTCGCGCGGCGAATGTGCGACTCATTCCGCTCTCGACCGGCACCAACAATGTCTTCCCGGTTCTGGCGGAGCCCACTATTGCCGGTATGGTGGCGGGCCTGCAGGCACGGGGGCTGCTGTCTGGCGCAGGACTGGACCAGCGTTGCAAGGTTTTACACCTGACTGGCGTTGGGCGTTACGGGCTTGCGGTGCACGATTTGGGATTGATCGATGCGGTGCTGTTGCGACGCGACCATGTGGGGAATTTGCTCCCGTTCGACGCCGAGCGTATCGATCGTCTATTACTCACCCGGGCTGAGCCTTGCTCCATTGGCATGTCGCCCATTGGCGGACTAATCGATCCGGTTGATGCCTCCCAGGATGCTGGCTTGCTCGTGGAGATGGGCCCTGGAATATCCTTTGCGGCACCGCTCTCACCGGGGCTGTTCCGCACCGTGTCGGTACGGCGGGTGTCGCGGGTGGCGCTGGGTGAACCAATTGATTTCGAGGGCGACGGCGTCCTTGCGTTCGACGGAGACCGTGACCACCGCATACCTTCGGGCCACAGACTCACCCTGACCATTCGGCGTGATGGTCCGTGGGTCATCGATATTGCGCGCGCGATGGAGTTTGCGGTCAGGGAGCACCTGATTGCTGCGCCGATGTCCGCTGTTTGATGGCCGGCGGGCGCTTGAGAGACCAGCGCGTGGCGCTTTCATAGGCTTGAGCAACGCGGAGGATCAGGTCCTCTCGGAAACGTGCTCCGTAGATCATGAGCCCGATCGGCAGGCCGTCCCGCGTGAATCCGCAGGGAACCGAGATGCCGCAGAGATCGAGCAGATTACCGACCAGGCAGTTACGGCGGTAACGATCGGCGAAGGTCATGTGGATCGTGAAGTCCTGATCGATCGTGCTGACGGGGCGCGCCGGTAGCGCGCAGGTCGGCGCCAGCAGCACGTCGTAGCGCTCAAAGTGGCGCGCGGCGTCGTCCCGCAGTGCGGGCAGTGCGGCGAGCGCCGCGCGGTAGTCGACTGCGCGCACCTCGAGCGCGCTTCGCAGGCGTTCGAGAATGAAAGGATCAAGCTGCTCGGGCACGGTTTCGAGCAGTGTGCGATTCGCCGCGTAGCCCTCGACCAGCGAGATGACGTTCGGGCGTGCCAGAGCGCTAGCTGCGGGCGCGAAGTGAGTACTCTCCGCCCGTGCGCCAAGCTCACGAAACACGGACGCCGCGTCCCTCACCGCGTGCTCTACCTCTGCGTCGATCTCCTCGAACAAAAGCCCCTCGGCTATGCCGATGCGTGCGCCTTTGACACCAGCGTCCAGTGCGCTGAGGACATCGATCGGCGCGACCCCCTGGGTAGTTGGATCGCGCGGGTCGGGCCCTTGCAGCAGATCGAATAACAGGGCGGCGTCCCGAACGGTCCGCGTGATCGGACCCACGGAATCGAGGGTGGTGCTGAGCGGATGAATCCCGGTTCGGCTCACCCGACCGACGGTCGTTTTCAACCCGACCACGCCGCAAAGCGCGGCCGGTGTGCGGACGGAGCATGCCGTGTCCGTGCCGGTGGCGAGGGGCACCAGTCCCGCGGCGACTGCAACGGCGGAGCCGCTGCTTGATCCGCCTGGCACGTGCGGTTCCGCCTGCCAGGGATTCCTGGGCGTGCCGTGGCTGTGATTGATGCCTACCGAGCCGAAGGCAAACTCCACGGTATGCGTCTTGCCAACGAGGACGAGGCCGGCGTCGGCGAGACGGCGGGTAACCTCGGCATCGGCATCTGCAATAGCCTGCGCCCGCGCGTGGGACCCGGCCGTGGTGGCAACTCCAGCGACGTCGAATAGATCTTTCGTGGCATAGGGAATGCCGTGCAGTGGGCTTACCCTGTCGCCGCGCCGCAGCGCCTGCTCGGCCGCCCGCGCGGCGCCGAGCGCGCGGTCTGCATCGACCAGACGGAACGCGTGCAATGCTGGGTCAAGCTGCTCGATGCGAGCGAGCGTCTCGAGACACAGTTCGACCGGCGAGCAGTCGCCTCGTTTGATGGCCTCCGCCAGGGTCGCTGCGCTGGTGAAGTCAGGTTCGTCGTGCACGGTAGCTGTGGTCCATTGGCTTATCTTTAGCCAGGAAACGCGGGTCCGCTCCAGTGTTCCATATGGACGAAGTTCTCCACCGGTCCGCGTGCAAGACGCGTCAGCTGCTTTACCGGACGCCCGATCGGCAGCAGCGCGGCAAATGCGAAGTGCGAGGGCACCCCGAACAGTGCCTGCACCTCCGGCTCGCGTGCGCCTGCGAAGGTCGTCAGCGTGCCGCCCAGCCCCGCGTTGCGCGCGCAGAGCAACAGGTTCCAGACAAACGGATAGATGGAGGCGCCGGCGATAACTCCGACGCGATCAAGGTCTGCATCGAATGCAGCGACATAGGACAAGTCGACGAAGACCGTGAGCAGCACGGGTGCATCGAGTACCTGTCGCAAGAGGTCCTCTGGCGCAGGCGTTGCGGCAATCTCTTCGGCGGTGAGGCGTGTCGGATTTACCGTGTTCCAGGGCGCCTCGCCCGCTTGCATTTGCGCCATGTAACGCTGCATCGTCGGACGGATAAGCGGTAGCAGCGCGTCGCGCGTCGCGCGTTCTCGGACCACAATCACCCGCCACGGCTGACGGTTGCCGCCGCTCGGTGCGAACCGCGCGTTCTCGAACAGATTGCGCAGATCCGCATCTGTCACAGGCTCGTCGGTGAAAGCCCGTGCGGCAAAGGTGGTCCGGACGACGTCAGTGAATTCCATGGAGAGGCTCCCCCGCTTCGCTCGCTGCGTTCAGCAACGCCCCTCAGGCACTGTATCATGCGCTGAGAGCACACCGGGACGCTTGCACCATGATTGTGAAACCCAGAATACGCGGCTTTATCTGCACGACCGCGCACCCGCAGGGCTGCCGAGCGCACGTCGAGCAGCAGGCGGCTTTCGTGCGCCAACACGGACCGATCAACGCGGGCGTGGGTCGAGCGCTCGTGCTCGGCTGCTCCGGCGGCTACGGACTGGCGTCCCGCATTGTCGCGGCCTTTGGCTGTGGCGCCGACACGCTGGGGGTCTCATTCGAGAAGGCACCTGCGGACAACAAAACGGCAACCGCTGGCTGGTACAACAATATCGCCTTCGAGGAGGCTGCTCGATCTGCAGGACGCTACGCCAAGACACTCGACGGTGATGCCTTTTCCGACGCGATGAAGCAGCGCGTGATCGAGACCATCCGCGCTGATCTCGGGCAGATTGATCTTCTGGTCTACAGCCTCGCGTCGCCAGTGCGGCAGCATCCGCGCTCCGGCGTTCTTTATCGTTCCGCCATCAAGCCGCTCGGCAATCCGGTGCATATCAAGACGCTCAACGTGGATCGTGGCGAGGTGCACGACGTCGATCTCGAGCCGGCGACGCCTGAAGAGACCGCGGCCACGGTAGCGGTGATGGGCGGCGAGGACTGGGAGTTCTGGGTTGATGCGCTCGCGGCAGCCGGCGTGCTGGCGCCCGGCTTTCGCACCCTGGCGTACACCTATATCGGTAGCGAGCTCACCTGGCCGATTTACTGGCATGCGACCCTTGGCAAGGCCAAGGAGGATCTCGACCGGGCGGCTGCGGCGCTGCGTGGACGGTTGCTATCACTCGCCGGTGATGCGCGAGTCGCAACCCTGAAAGCGGTCGTTTCCCAGGCAAGCAGCGCGATCCCGGTCGTGCCGCTGTACGCGTCGCTGCTGTTCCGCGTCATGAAGGAGCAGGGTGTCCATGAGGACATCATTACGCATATCCACAGGCTGTTCGCGACGCAGCTCTGCGGTGGGCCGCAGCGGCTCGATGAGGTCGGACGTATTCGGGTTGACGACGTAGAGCTGTCTGATGCGGTTCAGGATGAGGTGCGACAGCGCTGGCCGCTCGTCACCACGAGCAATCTCGACGCGCTGGCTGATCTGCCCGGGTTTCGCGAGGATTTTCTGAAGATCTTCGGGTTCGGTATCGACGGCGTCGATTACGATGCCGAGCAGGACCCATTCATGGGCAGGCCGGCGTCGGGTTGACCCCCGAGGACCATCTGTTAACGTGCGCCCGCCACCAGCCGAGCGTCCGATTACCATGGACAAGATCTTTCTGCGCGCCTGTCGCGGTGAAGCGACCGAGTACACGCCGATCTGGCTGAACCGGCAGGCGGGCCGTTATATGCCTGAGTACCATGCCGTCAAAGGGCGCACGCCAAGCCTCGCCTTTTTCAAGAATCCGGAGCTCGCAGCCCAGGCAACCCTCGATGCGCAGCGCATTCTCGGCGTCGATGCCGCCATCCTGTTCGCTGACCTCCTGCCCATCCTCGAGCCCATGGGCCTTGAGCTCGACTATAAGGCGGGGGAGGGTCCGGTCTTCGCGAACCCCCTGCGCACGGCTGCGGATGTGGCTGCCCTGTCGACTGCACCCGCGGAGGAAGCCACGCCGTACATCGCTGAGACGGTGCGCAATGTTCTCTCAGGGCTGCCGGCGGCGGTCGCCCTCATCGGATTTGCCGGTGCACCCTTTACGCTCGCGTCCTACGCGATTGAAGGCAAAGGATCGCGCAACTATGTGCACGTGAAGCGCATGATGTACCAGAGCCCGGAGACCTGGCATGCGCTGATGACCAAGCTTGTCTGGCAGGTGGCGAGCTATCTCGATCTCCAGATCGCCGCCGGGGTCGAGGCCGTGCAGCTGTTTGATACGTGGGTGGGCTGCCTGTCCGAGGCCGATTTTGAACGGTACGTGTTGCCGCACTTAACGGCGTTGATCGACCACCTGCGGGGCAAGGTGCCAGTGATCTATTTCGGCACGGGCAATGCCCATCTCCTGCCTCGTACGATGTCTGCGCGTCCCGATGTGCTGGCGTTAGATTGGCGGGTGCCCCTCGGCAGCACGTGGCAGGCGCTGGGGGTGACCGCTGTGCAAGGCAACCTGGATCCGATTGTGCTGTGCGCCGACCGCGCAACGGTAGCCGGGCAAGCTGGTCGGGTGCTTGCGGAGGCGGGCAATCGCCCGGGTCACATCTTCAACCTGGGGCACGGCATCATTCCGGAAACGCCCGTCGACAACGTGAAATTTCTCGTCGACTTTGTGCATGAGACCTCGGCCCGCTGAGGTGATTGACGCACTGAAGCGACCGGCTTTCTGGGGGTTGCTGGCGTTCTGCTCGGTCTTCGCGCTGATCCCGACGGTGCCTGATACCGTGGCGCAGCTGGGTGATGTGGTGTTACACGCCGGTGCGTTTCTGACCCTCGCCGTGTTCGGTGCGCTGGCCTACCCTGCGCGCTCGCTGTGGCTGATCGGGCTCGCGCTGGTCGGCTACGGCGCGTTGATAGAGCTGCTGCAAGGGTTGTCTGGTCTGCGCCAGCCTGATTTAGGTGATCTGATCGTTGACGTCGTGGCGACGGGCACAGGGCTCGCGATTGTCGTCGCGTTTCGCTCCCTTGCACACCGATGGTGCAGAAACAAACCAACCTGATTCTGTAAGCCTTCCGCAAAGTCGTTGTTCGCCATTCGCGCTGAGGCGTGTGAGTAAACATCACCTTCACACTTCTCTAAGACGAACCGTATACTGGCGCCGACGCAAATTTTCAGCGATGCGCGCAATGAAAAAACTGTATGTAGGCAACCTGGCTTGGAGCGCCACGGATAACGATCTGTTCTCCTGTTTCTCGAGTGTTGGCGAGGTTAAATCCGCCCGCGTCATCTGTGACCGGTCGACGGGTCGTTCGCGGGGGTTCGGTTTTGTCGAGATGGATCCGTTGGCAGCCGACCGCGCCCTGCAGGAGCTCAACGGCACGCCGCTGAACGGCAGGCCGCTGCGCATTAGCGAAGCGAACGAAACTCCGCGCTAAACGGACGAACAAGAAGGCTTACCCGCTTCGTTCCCCCTTCCGTGTCCTGTTCGCCAATCGTCGAAAAGCCCAGTCGCTCGTGAAACCGAAGCGATCCTGCATTGGCTGGTTTGATATTCACCTCGCACGCCACCACCGGGTAGTCCGCAATGGCGTCGAACAGCGCTGAGTAAAGCGCAGATCCCACCCCGGCTGACTGCGCACGGGGTGCAACCACGACCCGATCAACATAGGCGAAGCGCGGATAACGGGCGTGGAAGTAGCGAAAGTTCAAGCTGTCGTAATCCGCATCCTGATTCAGTGCGAGCAGAAACCCTAGGGGACCGCCGCCGCGTTCAGCCACCCCGATCCAAAGACTCTGGGCTTTGATGTGGGCGAAGCGCTTGGCTGTCAGCGCGTTCACGGCCGGGCTCGCGGCGTTGTTGAGTGCGAGCAGCCATTCGCGATCCCCGTTGCTCGCAGGTCGGATCTGAAGACAGGCCATCGTTACGCGCCGAACGGGGCCGCGTGGCGCGCGCCGACCTGCCGCGCAATCTGCACACCAGCGGCGTCGGCTACGAACACGATTTCGGCGCCGCTATCGAACGCAAGCACCCACGCGCCGACGCTGTCGGCGGACGGACGAAGCCCGGTAACGCGCGGGCGGTTGGCAAATGCCACAGCGGTTTCTTCCGTGAGGTCGGACACCGTGCGCTGTGCGTGGGGA
>JBMTYG010000010.1:0-45093 GCA_049454295.1 Pseudomonadales bacterium | reverse complement strand
CGAAACCGGCTGAAGAACCGCCGCGGCACAGTGGCAATGGCACGTCTCGATGACCCGGATTCCGCTGACTCGCAGTTTTTCATCAACGTGAATAACAACACCCATCTCGACCACACCCCCGACCAACCAGGCTACACGGTGTTCGGGCGTGTCGTCGCGGGGCTCGATACCGCCGTTGTGACGATCGAACTCACGGAGACCGGAATCCGGAACGGCATGGCTGGCGTGCCGCTGACGCCAATCGCGATTCAGAAGGCGTCGCGGATTCGCTGACAGCCTTCGCTGCCGTTATGATGCGCGCCTTTCTTCTAACGGCTGATCGCTCCATGCATACGCTTCTTGTCGCCGCTGCCAGCGCCCTGCTGGGCGCCACGCTACTGACAGAACTCACGACGCGGCTCTGGCCCGACAATCGGGTCGCACTGCTTATCGCCAGTGCCATCATCTTGTTCCTGACCGCGTTACTGAACGCGCGACTGGCGAATAGGGCTCGCGGGGAGCAACGGACAACCGCAAGCACCGTGCCCGTCCGCACGGAGCGTGCTGCGCCGCGGACGGCGGCAGAGCGGCGCCTGTCGTCAGTATCGGACGGCCCGCGCGAGACCGGCACGGTCAAGTGGTTTAATCGCACCAAAGGGTTCGGATTCATTGTCCGGGCCGACGGCAGCGAGATTTTCGTGCACCAGCGCTCCATTCGACTGATCGATGAGGGCGACTCGCGCCGCCGGCCGATCCTGATCGATGGCCAGCAAGTCGCGTTCATTGTGACCGTTCGAGACAAGGGACCACAGGCGGAAGACGTCGTCGCGGCGGATATGCGCTGAGCACCCTCAGCGTTGCCCCAATCTGTACCGGAAACCCGTAGCGTGAATGTTCGAACCCTGCTCACGAAACGACTGGAAAAGGCTCTCGCAGAGATTCTTGGAGAGCCCGCGGCGGCTGTACTGCAACCGGCGGCACGACCGGAATTCGGTGACTATCAGGCAAACGGCATCATGGCTGCCGCCAAGCGCACGCGGCAAAACCCGCGCGCCCTTGCGGAGCAGGTGCTCGCTCGTGCGAACCTGAGCGATATCACCGATCCGCCGGAGATTGCCGGTCCCGGCTTCATCAATCTGCGTCTCTCCGCCGATTTCCTGACCGGTGCGTTGACCACACCGCGCCTGCTCGAGCCGGTTCCCACGCCCGCACGCGTCGTGGTCGACTATTCAAGCCCTAACCTTGCGAAAGAGATGCACGTGGGGCATCTACGCAGCACGATCATCGGCGATGCCATTGCGCGAGTACTCGAGGCACTTGGTCACACCGTCATCCGCCAAAATCATGTCGGCGACTGGGGCACCCAGTTCGGCATGCTGCTGACGTATCTTGAGGAAACCGGCGCTGACGCCGACGCGCTGCATGATCTCGAGAGCTTCTACCGCGACGCCAAGGCGCGCTTCGACAGCGACCCGTCCTTCGCCGATCGCAGTCGGGAGACCGTGGTACGGCTACAAAGCGGCGAGGCTCTGGCGCGTCGCGCATGGCAGCGCTTTATCGATATTTCGCTCTCGCACTGTCAAGCGGTGTACGACCGGCTGGGCGTTCTGCTCCGTCCTGCCGACGTGCGGGCAGAAAGCGCCTACAACGACGCCTTGCCGCGCGTCGTCGAAAGCCTCACCGCTCAGGGGCTCGCGGTGCCGTCGGATGGCGCGACCTGCGTATTCCTCGAAGAATTCGTCGGCAAAGACGGCGAGCCGTTACCGGTGATCGTGCAGAAATCCGACGGCGGCTTTCTCTACGCGACCACCGACCTCGCCGCAGTGCAGTTCCGGAACGAAGCGCTCGCCGCAAACCGCGTGCTTTACCTGACTGACGCACGCCAGGCCCTGCACTTTCGGCAGATCTTCGCAGTGGCACGTCGCGCCGGTTTCGCCCCACCCGAACTCTCCCTCGAGCATCTGCCGTTTGGCGCGATGCTTGGGAAAGACGGACGCCCCTTTAAGACACGGGCCGGCACCGTCGTCAAATTGATCGAGCTGCTGGATGAAGCGGAAAGTCGTGCGCTCGCTCTCGTCGTGGAGAAAAATCCGGATCTTGACCCAGCTTCGCAAGCCACAATCGCACGAGCGGTTGGGATCGGTGCGGTAAAGTACGCGGATCTCTCGAAGAACCGCACCAGCGACTACATTTTCGACTGGGAACAGATGCTCTCCTTCGAGGGCAATACCGCGCCCTATCTGCAGTACGCCTTCACGCGTATCCAGAGCCTCTTCCGCCGGGCGGGCGTGGAGAGCACGTTGCAGCCGGTACAGGTCGCGTCTGCCGCGAGGGAAGAGCATCCGCTAGCGGTGCAACTCGTCCGCTATCAGGAAGTGGTCGAACAGGTCGCGGCGGAGGGTTTCCCGCATCAGCTCTGCGCTTACCTCTACGAACTTGCGACCCACTTCATGCGGTTCTATGAAGCGTGTCCAATCCTTCAGGCTGAGCCCACAGACCGAGAGCGACGGCTTGCGCTTGCAGCGCGCACCGGAGCAACCTTGGGTGACGGGCTTCGGCTCCTTGGCATCGCGACCATCGACCGGATGTAACCCGGGAGCGCTGACCGGGAACGGTCAGCCCGGATTGAGCGCGAGGCGCGGTACCGAGTAGGACTTGAGCTCACGCACGAACTCGTTCAGCGCCTCGATACCGGACGCTTCTGCATCGGCGCACCACTGACGCAGTTCTCGCAACAGTTCTTCCGCGTTGCCACCACGCTTTGCCCAGACGCCGAGCAGACGCTGCTTGAACTCGAACACGGTCTTGAGCACAGGCTGGGCGTCGAGCACCTGCGCACGCTCGCGGCGTCCAGCATCAGACACCAGCGACTCCTCACGACAGAGCAGCCGACGCACGCTGCGCACGGCGCTACTACGCGCCTCGCCTACCCGGGCGAGCTCCTGCTCGACCAGCGGCGTGACCACGTCCTCCGCGTATTTCGCCATGATGCGAAAACGATCATTGAGCACGGCCCACGCGGTGTCGATGTCGAGCGCCACTTTACCTGGCACCCGCGCAACGACCGGACCTGTGCTCCGCGCGCGCGCGAGCCCGAAGAGACTAAAAACCCGAATCCAGAACCAGCCGATATCGAACTCCCAGGGCTTCTGCGAGAGCTTCGCCGAATTGGGATAGGTGTGATGGTTGTTATGCAGCTCTTCCCCGCCGATGAGAATGCCCCACGGGGAAATATTCCGCGCCGCGTCGCCGCACTCGAAATTGCGATAACCCCAGAAGTGGCCGACGCCGTTGATGACCCCCGCCGCGAGGACAGGAATCCAGAGCATCTGCACTGCCCAAACGGTGAGCCCGATCGCCCCGAACAAGACGACATTGGTCACGGCGAGCACGGCGATGCCAACGAAGTTCCAAGGCGTGTAGACATGCCGCTCGAGCCAATCCTCCGGCGTGCCACTACCATAGCGACCCAGTGTTTCCGGGATAGCGGCTTCCCGATACGCTTCCGCGCCGCGCCAGAAAATGCGACCGAGCCCCTGAATTTGCGGACTGTGCGGGTCGTCCGGCGTTTCGCAAGTGGCGTGATGCTTACGATGGATGGCGGTCCATTCCCGCGTGATCATGCCGGTGGTCAACCAGAGCCAGAACCGGAAGAAATGCTTGAGCGCCGGGTGCAACTCAAGCGCCCGGTGCGCGGAATATCGATGCAGGTACACGGTGACCGCCACGATGGTGATGTGTGTCATCACGAGCGTGTACAACACGATGCCCCAGCCCGACACCGACCAGACTCCATGACTCAGCAATTCCAGCAGGAATTCCACAGGCTTTGTGCTCCGCCGCTCGCGCGGTCCGCTTGCTATACTCGCGGCATTCTGACAACAACCCCGGCAAAACGCCATGCGGGCTCTGCCCGCGCGGGAGAGGGCTCTGTACACCACACTGATTAGCGCGACCGACCTGGCGGCGGCTATCGCGACTCCGCACGGCGTCGGTGCAAACCCGGTTCGGCTCATAGACTGTCGCGCCCGGCTGGACGATGCCGACTTCGGCGCACGCGCTTATGCAGCCGGACATTTGCCGGGCGCCGTATTTGCGAGTCTCGAACAGGATTTTTCGGCACCGCCGGGTGCGGGCGGTCGTCATCCGCTGCCACCCGCGGAGCGGCTCGCCGCGCGCCTTCGCGACCTGGGCCTGAACGACCATGACCAGATCGTGGTCTACGACGATACCGCCGGCAGTTTTGCTGCGCGCGCCTGGTGGTGCCTGCGCTTCCTCGGGCACCAAGCGGTCGCAGTGCTGGACGGCGGGCTTGCCGCGTGGACCGGGCCTCTGGAAACCAGCGTGCCGGAACCGCGAACCGGGCATTTCTCGATTCGGCCGAGCCTCACACGCACCATTGATGCGCAAGAACTGCTCGCGGGTCTGGATCACGCGGACCTCGTCGATGCGCGCGCCCGCCCGCGGTTCGAGGGTCGCGAAGAGCCTATCGATCCCGTTGCGGGCCATATCCCAGGCGCCTCCTGCCTGCCGTTCCAGGGCAATCTCGGACAAGACGGGCGCTTCCTTTCCGCCGCAGAACTTCAGAAGCGCTTTCACGGCCACGGCGCCGACACGGTCTGCTACTGCGGCTCCGGCGTCACCGCGGCGCACAATATCCTCGCCATGCGTGTGGCAGGGCTCCCGGAACCCAGGCTTTATCCGGGCAGCTGGAGTGAGTGGATTCGCGATCCATCACGGCCCTGCGCACCCGCGCGAGCCGACCATGGACAGGAGCCGGGTTGAACTGGCGCGTCGCGCCCGCGGCGCTCGACTGGCGCGGCGATCAACCGTTCTCGACCACCTTCGGCGACATCTATCACGCTCCCGACGCGCGCGCAGAGGTTGAGCGCGTATTTCTCGTCCCGAGCGGGATACCTCGCGGCAAACCGACTGCTCACGGTTTTCGGATTGGGGAACTCGGATTCGGCACCGGTCTGAATTTCGTGGTCGCCGCCGCCGCGCTGCGTCGTGCGGGCGAGCAACTCAGCTTCACCTCCTTCGAAGCGGCGCCTATCGCTGCGGAGGCCTTTCGCGCCCTCGCGCGCCGCCGCGCAGCGCACCACCCCGAGCTCGCCGACCTGTACCGTGAACTCGCTGAGGTGTACCCGCCGCTCTTGTCCGGCTGGCATCAGCGCCGACTTGCCAACGGACGGGTGCATCTGCATCTCTTTTATGGCGATGCAGGCGCCGGGCTCTCCAGTCTGGTCGAGCGATCCCAGCCCGCGTGCGTCGCGCCAATGCATGCCTGGTTTCTCGATGGATTTGCGCCGGACCGCAATCCGGAACTGTGGTCGCCCGAAGTCATCAACGCGATCGCTCGGCTTTCGTCTCGTGGCACCACGGTCGCCACGTTTACCGCCGCCGGTCGCGTGCGCCGCGCGCTCGCAGCAGAAGGGTTCTCGATGCGACGCGTGGATCAGCGCCCGCACAAACGAGAGAGCCTCGCCGGCGAATTCGTTGGCGCCGACCGAGCGGTCAGCTCTGTGCCGGGCCGGGTTCGCATTCTGGGCGCGGGTCTCGCCGGGGCAAGCGTGGCGCGCCAGCTCGCCGAAAGGGGCGTCGCGGTGACTCTCTACGACCAGCGGCTTGGCGGCGAAGTATTCGAGATGATGCGACAGCCGGCACTTCAAAGCGCTACGGTTCCGCCAGCCCAAGAGGCTGCCGGATCCACCCTGCCCGCCACCGTTCTGCACGGGCGGCTGCTGGCGGACGCGTCTTCCCTGGGCGCTTTTCGAGCGTACGCTTATTTGCACGCGGCGGCCTTCGCGCGGGGTTTTGCCGGCTTCCATGCCACGGGTGTGCTGCAGACCCTGCCCTCCGCACGTGATAACGACTTCGATACTGAGGATGCACGACTGCGGACCATCGCAGCGTGCTGGGCGCCAGATGACGACTGGCTCCGGGTCGAAAGTCCGAGCGCTGCATCGGCGCGAGCGGGCTGGCCGGTTTCGCGCCCCGCGCTGTGGTTTCCGCAAGGCGGTATCGTCTCGACACCGGCGTTCGTCCGCGCACTCATCGACCATCCGCTCATTGCTACGGTGCCCGAGGATTTGCCGCTTCCCGGCCAGCCTGGCGGCCCGCTACCGGACTCCACCAGCCCGGTCGTGCTCGCCTGCGGCATGCGGGTACTCGATGCACCCGCTGCTGCGCACCTGGAACTTGCCGCAGTGCCCGGCCAGATCGACCGGGTGCAAACCGCCGCAGTTCCGCGCCTGCCTCTGGTGGGCGAAGGCTATCTGGTCCCGCATCAGGGTTTTCTGTTCGCCGGCAGCACCTACGAGTACCGACCCTGGGAGCCGGGCGCCGCCACGCGCAGTAACCTCGCGCAGCTCGCCCACCGACCCTGGCGTCCGATTGGCGCTTTTCGAGGGGAACGCGCCACGACGTCGGACCGGCTGCCATTGATCGGTCCGCTCGATCAGCCGGACGAATCGCCCATTCCTGGCCTCTGGATCACCAGCGGCCACGGCTCCATGGGGAACGTGACGTCGCACCTGGCTGGCGCCGTGATCAGCGCCGCACTCTCGGGTCATCCGCCGCCTGTGTCGGATGACCTGTCAGCCGCATTGCTCCCCGCGCGTTTTCGCGCGCGTCAGGCGCGGCGCGGCATTCGGCATCGCGGCTGACCCGGGATTCCGTTCCAGTCTCGATCATCGCACTGAGAGTGCGGTCCACCAAGGTTGTTCGGTGACGTCGATCAGCGCGGCGGCAGCCCGATCCGCCTGCGAAATTGCTCGATTTCGCGCGCGCCCTGGAGGTGGATAACCCGTATATGACTCCAGCGAGGGTCGGCTTTTACCTGCGCAACCTGATGCCGGCGCTTGGCAAAGTTGGTCCAGATCCACCAGATGAGAGATTCTTCGCCGCGCCAGATCGCCAACTGGGTCCAGAAGTTTTCGTAGTTGGTGCCCCACAGGAGCTCCCGCGTACGCCAGCGCCGCCAGGATCGTCGGATGACACGAACGATCAGCTGCCAGCGCGGCAGATCGAGGAAGATGAGCGTATCGAGGTGCGGCCAGAACGTTTCCTGGGAGTGCCGGGTGTAGGAACCCGCAACGATCCACCTGGGTCCCATGGTTGCGCTGCGAATACGCGCAGAAAACGCCTCCGGGTCGGTCTTGTCGAGCCCGACCCAGCCGGGAAGCCAGTTCATCGCATCAAGCTCGACAAACGGACAATCGAGCCGCTCGGCAAGTTCAGCGCCGAGCGTGCTCTTGCCGGAACAGCTGCTGCCATAGACGTGAACTCTATCGCCCAGCGCGACGCGTCCGGGCGCGTCCAGCGGCGTGTGAGTCTCAGGTGCGAAATTCACGCACGTTCATCACGCTGTCTGTCGCACGAATCGCCTCAAGCGTTTTGCCATCGACTTCGTCTGCCACGTCAATCAGGTTATACGCCACGTCGCCGCGGCTCTTGTTGATCATGTCTACAACGTTGATCTGACGATCTGCCAGAACGGACGTCACCTTGTTGAGAATACCCGGCACGTTGCGGTTGGTAACCGCGATGCGATAGCCCCCCGTGGGCTCGAGTGTTACCGTCGGGAAATTCACCGAATTGCGAATGTTGCCGGTCTTCAGGAAATCAACCAGCTGGTCCGCTGCCATGACCGCGCAGTTCTCCTCCGCCTCCTCCGTGCTTGCACCGAGATGCGGCGTCAGGAGCGCGCGCGGATGCTCGAGCAGCGTCGGCATCGGGAAATCCGCCACATAGGCGCCCACGCGGCCCTCATCGAGCGCGACTTTGAGCGCAGCTGTTTCAACAATCGGCTCGCGGGCAAAATTGAGCAGTACCGAGCCCGACTTCAGCGACTTGAGGGTCTCGGCATTGATCATGTGCCGGGTTTCGTCGAGGAGCGGCACGTGCAAGGTGACATAGTCAGCGCGCGCGAGGAGCGCGGGCAGATTCTCCATGCGGCGCACCTCGGACGGTAGCCGCCAGGCGGCATCGACGGAAATCGCCGGGTCGAAGCCAAGTACCTCCATGCCGAGATCGAGTGCCGCCCGCGCGACAAGGGAGCCAATCGCGCCGAGACCCACCACGCCGAGGGAGCGTCCGCGCAGTTCATGCCCGGCGAAGCGCTTTTTCTCCGCCTCTACCTGCTTGTCGAGGGTCGCCTCATCAGCACTCGCATCCAGCCCGCGCACGTACTGAATGCCGCCAACGATGTCGCGCGACGAGAGCAGTAGCGCTGCGAGCACCAGTTCCTTCACCGAGTTGGCGTTGGCTCCAGGCGTGTTGAAGACCACGATGCCTGCGCGCGTGCAGTCGTCCACGGGAACGTTGTTCACACCCGCGCCGGCGCGAGCGACTGCCCGGAGTCCGGGATTGAGGTCGGCGACTGACAGTTTGTGACTGCGCAGCAGGATCGCGTGCGGATCCTGCGCATCGCTACTGACTTCGAATTCCTGGCGCGAAAAACGCTCGAGGCCTCGCACCGCGATGGCGTTGTACGTCCTGATCTTGTGCATGTCCGCGACCCGAGCCAAAAAGGGGCGCGTATGGTACTCAATTCAGGCGTAGTCGTTCGAGTTCCGACCACAGAACTGCGGCCGCGTCAGGCGCTTCGAAGGTTGCAAGCGCAGCGGTCAGACTGACGCGCGCCGACCAGGCCGCGCCCACCGCAGCGGCGAGAGCCGCGCCATCGAGACCGTCATCCTGCATCGACCGGCAGTACCCTGCTGCCACCGCCCAGGCTGCATTCTCCAATTGATCACCGCGGCTGGCTCGCGCGGAGAGGGGCACGAGCAGTGCGGGCTTACGCAGCGCCAACAACTCGAACAGGGTATTCGCGCCAGCTCGGGAGACGACCAAATCCGCCGCGGCGAGCACATCTCCCCACTCATCGCGGACAAATTCGAAGGCGCGGTAGCCTGGCAGATCGACCTCGCTCCGCTTGCCCGGTCCGCACACATGGATCACGGCAAACTGCGGCAACAGCTCGGGCAGCGCCGCAATCAGCGCGCGGTTCAACCGATCCGCCCCCAGGCTGCCCCCGGTCACGAGCAGCAGCGGTCGATCCGCTGGCACACCCAGCCAGGCTCTACCCCGGGCTGCTTGACCTGAACGCAGGAGCGGCCGTAGCGGTGACCCGGCAACCACCTGGCGACCCCTGAAATCCGCTAGGTGAGTACCGGGAAAGGTAACCGCCAAAGTGCTAACGAAAGGCAGAGCCATACGGTTGGCGAGACCCGGGGATAAATCGCTCTCATGAGCGAGCACGGGGATACGAAGACAGCCCGCAGCGAACACCACCGGAAAGCTGACGAATCCGCCTTTCGAAAACACCACATCAGGGCGCAGTCGACGCAGCAGAAGAAGAGCCTGAACCATGCCGACCAGCACCCGGAACGCGTCGACCAGATTTTCGGAGGCAAGGTAGCGCCGAAGCTTGCCTGTGGTAACGCCCGCATAGCGCACTGGCAGACCCGCAAGCAGCCGCTCCTCGAATCCGCTGCGACTGCCCACGAAGGTGACCTGCCAGCCTGCCGCCAAGGCGCGTTCCATCACCGGCAACGCGGGCAGGACATGACCCGCCGTACCGCCACCGGTGCAGACGAGATGGGTCACAATCCCAGCACCGATTTCAACAGCGGCACTGTGATACGACGCTGTTCGGTCCAGGCTGCGGCATCGAGCTCTTCCAGCTGCCCGATCAGGGTCGCGAGATCACGCGCGCCACGGGCAAACCAAAAATCCAGCACCGTGGACGGCAGGTCGAGCCCGCGCTCGGCACCAAGACGACGCAGCACCCCGCGTTTGGCCTCGTCGCCGAGGAGCGGTAATGCATAACTCGGCAGCGCTCGGACGCGTGACGCCAGATCCGGAAAAGTGAACTCGACCGCGAGCGGTGCTCGATCGAGGGCTACCACAAGCGCGCCGCCCGAGGCGTAAAGGCCCTGATACAAGGCGACCAGCGCCCGCTCACGATCGGGCTGTCCAATCCAGACCTGCAGGTCATCGAGCGCCACAAGCTCGCAGTGCTCAAGACCCTCCAGCGCATCTAGGGGAACCCCCGGCTCTGCCAGCGGCAGATACATGGCACGACTGCCCCGCAAAGCGACGGCTCGGCACGCCGCCTGCAGGAGATGCGTCTTACCGGTGGCAGGGGCGCCCCAGAGCAGGCAGGCGCGAAAGCGCCCCGGCAAAGCATCGAGCGAATGCAGGGCGGCAACCGCCTCCGTCAGGGTGCCTGGCTCCAGGTCCTCGAACCGAGCTCGCGCTCGCAATGGGAAGGCCAGGGCAAGCTGCCGATCACGGGCCAGCGCCTGGGAGTTGTCTTCAACCATGGCGACCGGCTCGACTCTGGCGAACCGCCCGCAGTCCCCAGGTCACCACGTAGTCGATGCCCGAGCTTACGCCCAATACGCCGAGCAGCAAAAAGCTCCACGGGTCGAGCAAAGCAGCCGCGAGCTCGCTGATCCATCCGAATCGACAAAGTTCAACCAGCAACATGAGCAGCACTGATATCTGAGCCGCCGTGTTCGCTTTGCTGAGCCGCGTCGGCGCAAACTCAATGGCACCAAAGAGCACCCGATAGATCACCGCCCCACCGACAATGCAGACATCGCGACCAATCACGATGAGCACTAACCACAGCGGCAGGTGCGACTGCAGCGTGAAGATGACCACCATGACAGCGACCAGCAGCTTGTCCGCCAAGGGGTCAAACGCTTCCCCAAACCGGCTCTGCGCGCGCCAGCGGCGGGCGAGCCAGCCGTCGACCGCATCTGACGCGCCGGCTATCGTCATAAGCACCAGCGCGGCCGCGTACTCCCCGTCCCACAGGAACCACGCCGTGGGAAACACGAGCAGCACCCGAGCAATCGTGATCGCGTTCGGCAGCTGCTCGCGGGACATCGCGCCTTACAATCCAGTCCAGCGCAGGCGCAGGCCATCGGGCGCGCGCGCTGCCGAGTCCACCGACTCGAACCGCCCATCCGTCGAGAGCAGCGCACTCAGCTGTTCCTGCGGCGCGCTGGTCACGATCAGGAACTCGAGGCGTTCGCCTTCTGCTTCCGTCAGACGAACGTCTTCTACCACCTCGATCCCACTGAGGCGCGCCAGCACAGCGCCCAAATCCCGCGCATGCCGAACGCCCAGCACCGTGAGGCGCTGCGCATTAGCGGCACCGGCGACGACCTGGAACCGCATCAGCTGATGCACGACGAGCTGGTCGACCAGCCGATCAGCCAGTGCCTCGGCCGTCGCCGCCTCGAAGGAGCCCCGAACAGGCATCTGCGCAGCGGTTTCCGCGACCGTCGTCGGCGCCGTCACCTGCGCCAGGCTGGAGCTCGCACCTTGCGCCTCGATGTCCTGATTGGGCGCAGGGACTGCGTCCAAGTCCGTCCGTGGAGGCGCATAAACGATGAGCTCCGCGCGGGTTGGCGCCTCTGCGTCCAGCGATTCAATCCGAATGACGCCCACAAACTCGTGCGCTGCCTGCCACGCATCCGTGGACTCAGTCACCCCCGGACCGGGGGTCGCTGGCGCCAGAAACAACGCACGCAGTTCATCAGGCGGCAGATCCCAGAGCCCGGTGACGGCAATCGGCGCAAGCGACGCTGCACCGCTCGGACGGAGCGCGAGCGCTACCGGTTCAGGAGGCGGCTCCAGGACTGGCTCTGATTGCAGGGAAGGTTCGCTTGCCTGGCCGCTGGTGACATCTGCCCCTGGTTCGATGAGCGCAACCGGCAGATCCTGCGGCATCGGCGTGGCGGCGGGAGGAGCACCGGACGTGGCGGATTCCGCCGCGGCGTGCGCGACGGCGGGGGAGAGATCCACTGGGGAAAGCGGCAAACCCCAGTGGCGAGCGCGATCCGCAAGTGCCGCAAAGAACGCTGTATCCTGAGTGGAATCGCTGACCCTAGGCTGGACGCGCCCGTCGCGCAGAACCCAAACGCGCACCACGGGCCGCGCGCTCGGCCACACCGGCAGACGCGCAGAGCGGATCAGCTCAAACAGCGCCGGCGGGCTGAACTGCACTCGCAGCGCCTGGGTTCCGGGCTCTGCGCCCGGCTGGTAGCCAAACCGCGCAAAAAAGGCTTCCGGATCGCGCGCAGCAGTCGCAACCGCAGACAACGACAGCGGCGCGGAAAGTCCGGTGAGGCGCTTCAACACGATGCCAAAGGCTTCTCGCCCTGCCTCGCGTCGAGCCGCGTTCGATTGATCGCGCACCGGCACATCGACCTGGTAGAGCAACGCTGGGTCAATCTCGGCCAGCGCCGTTGGTTGCACCGTGGTCGCGGTCTGATCGACTGCGATCGAAACGGCGACCTCCGCAGGCGCGGACTTATCCTGCTCGATCGCTGACGGCGGCAGCGGCAATGGCACCACCACATTGCCCGTTCGAGCGCCAGACGGCGTCCCAGTTTGAGAACTGGACTGAGCCAACGCACCGTTCGCCGATCCCAGCACGAACAACACGATTGACAGCACCCAGCGCTGACGGCGCGAGGCGGACACCGGGGCTGACGCGAGCCCCGCGCTCCTATGTGCTCCGACCGGGCAGATCAACCGCACTGGGCTGCTCCCCTGAATGACGGACGCAAGTTTAACCAATTCGCGAAACAGAGGTCTGGTAAACTGCCGCCTCCCCAATTGCCTGCGGACACTGTCATGGGACTCACCTACCGTGATGCAGGCGTCGACATCGACGCCGGCGATGAACTGGTCCGTCGCATCGGTCCCGCCTGCAAAGCCACCCATCGCCCGGAGCTGCTGTCCGGTCTCGGCGGCTTTGCCGCTTTGGCGAGTCTGCCGAGCCGCTACCGCGAGCCGGTGCTGGTCACCGGCACAGACGGCGTGGGCACCAAGCTGAAGCTTGCCATCGATCACAATCGGCATGACACGGTCGGGCAGGATCTGGTGGCGATGTGCGTCAACGATGTCCTCGTGACCGGGGCTGAACCCTTTCTCTTCCTTGACTATTACGCGACCGGCAAACTCGAGGTCGACATCGCGGAGCGCGTGATCGTCGGCATCGCCCGCGGCTGCGAGCTGGCCGGCTGCGCGCTGGTGGGCGGCGAGACCGCGGAAATGCCCGGGTTCTATGCCCGCGGTGATTACGACCTTGCAGGCTTCTGTATCGGCGTGGTGGAACGCAGCGCCATCATCGATGGTAGCCGACTCGAGGCAGGCAACGTGCTTATCGGACTCTCGAGTTCCGGCCCCCATTCGAACGGCTATTCGTTGATCCGCCGCATCCTCGAGTCGGCGCCTGCCGTCGAAACCGCGCAACTCGATGCGCTGATGCAGCCAACTCGCATCTACGCGCGCAGCGTGCTCGAACTGCTGACTCACGTTCCAGTCCATGGCATGGCACACATCACCGGCGGCGGCATCCTCGAGAACCTGCCCCGCATCTTCCGCAACGACAGCCTGAAGGCCCGCGTGCGCCTCGACGCCTGGCAGCGACCGGCGGTCTTCGACTGGCTGCAGCAGGTCGGCGGCGTGGACGACACCGAAATGCTGCGCACCTTCAATTGCGGCATTGGTTTCATCATCGCACTGCCCGCGGAGTCGGCGCCCGCGGCGCTGACGCTGCTCGAAGCCGCGGGGGAGACGCCCTGCATCATCGGCGACCTGGTCACGGCGGACACCACGGCCGCGCCCGGGGAGCGCATTGTGGGCTAAGGGGTGGATCAGGCGCGGGGCAATGTCACGCCGCGCTGACCCTGGTACTTGCCACCCCGGTCCCGATAGGTCGTCTCGCATCGCTCATCGGACTGAAAGAAGAGCATCTGCGCCACGCCCTCATTTGCATAAATCCGAGCGGGCAGCGTGGTGGTGTTCGAGAACTCGAGGGTTACATGCCCCTCCCACTCAGGCTCGAGCGGCGTCACGTTCACAATGATGCCGCAGCGGGCGTAGGTCGACTTGCCCACGCAAACCACTAAAACGTCTTCCGGAATCCTGAAATACTCGACCGTGCTGGCAAGCGCAAAGCTATTCGGCGGAATAATGCAGACGTCTCCCTCGACGTCGACAAAACTGCGCTCGTCGAACGCCTTGGGATCCACCGTCGCCGAGTTGATATTGGTGAACACCTTGAACGATGTCGAGCAGCGCACGTCATAGCCGTAGCTCGAGGTGCCATAGGAGATGATGCGACGGTCACCCTGTTCGCGCACCTGCCCGGGCTCGAACGGTTCGATCATCCCCGCGGCGGCTCGCTCCCGAATCCAGCGGTCCGACTTGATGCTCATGCAGCGTCTCCCTGACAGCGTCCAGCTGGATCTCAGTCGTCAGTCATCGTGATGCGGATCGTGCCCGCATCAGGCGCCCGCGCACCCGCCTGTTGCGCCCAGAGGCGCGCGGCGAGATGACGCGCCGCGTCCCGGTAGATCGCGGCAATCGCGCCTTCCGGATCGAGCGCCACGGTGGGGGTGCCTCCGTCCGCCTGCTCACGAATGCGAAGGTCGAGCGGCAGCCGCCCGAGCAGCGGCGTGCCGCACTCCTCCGCGATCCGTGCGCCTCCCCCAACGCCGAAGATCGGCGTCTCGTGACCGCAGTTTGGGCAGCAGAATACCGCCATGTTTTCGACTACCCCCAGTACCGGAATATCCACCTTGCGAAACATCTCCACGCCCTTGCGAGCATCGAGCAAAGCGATGTCCTGCGGCGTGGTGACGATCACGGCGCCCGCCACCGGCACTTTTTGCGACAGCGTGAGCTGGATATCCCCCGTGCCCGGGGGCATGTCGACAATCAGGTAATCCAGATCGTCCCACAGCGTCTGCGTCAACAGCTGCTGCAAGGCGCCAGATACCATCGGCCCACGCCAGACCATGGGCGTGCTTTCGGTGATCAGGAAGCTCATGGACATCGCCTGAATGCCATGGGCTTTGATCGGCATGAAAAATTTGCCGTCCTTGACCTCAGGTCGACGCCCCTCGGCCACCCCGAGCATCATGCCCTGGCTGGGTCCGTAGATATCCGCATCGAGCAGCCCCACCCGAGCACCTTCGCGTTCGAGCGCCAGCGCGAGATTGACGGCTGTGGTGGATTTGCCGACACCGCCCTTGCCTGACGCCACCGCGATGATGTTTCTAATCCCTGCGGGGCCACGGCCCTGCGGCGCGCGGAAGCGCAGATCCAGATCCACCGCCGGCACGCCCAGGAAGGCGGCGAGTTCGGTCGCGAGGCGATCGCGTTGCCCGGCGGCGGGATAGCCCAACGTTACCGACACCTGACTACCCGCGGACAGGACTCGCGCCCCGAGCGACTGCCAGGTTTCACCCAGGTACGGGTCCGAGAACTGTTCGATCTTCATGGGTTACCTCGAGAGACTACGACAGCGCCTCTCCGAGTCGCCGTCGTGTGAAGCCGCGCATTATAGGGAGATGTGGTTAAAATCGCGTCTCTCGCGCGGGTTTCCGCCTCCAACCGGTCATCGCACCCATGACACGCCGCATTCTCGTCACCAGCGCCTTGCCCTATGCCAATGGCGCGATCCACTTGGGACACCTGCTCGAGCACATTCAGACTGACATCTGGGTGCGTTTTCAACGTTTACGCGGACACGAGGTGGTCTACGTCTGCGCAGATGACACCCACGGCGCCGGCACGATGCTGAAAGCCGAAGAGGCCGGGGTCGCGCCGGAAGCCCTGATCGAATCACTACGCATCGCGCATGCCAGCGATTTTCAGGGCTTCCTCATCAGCCACGACAATTACTACTCCACGCATTCGCCGGAGAATCAGGCGCTGTCGGAGCGCATCTATCTCGCGCTGCGCGAGCGAGGGCTCATTTTCACCCGCGGGGTGGAGCAGCTGTACGATCCCGCGCGCGGCATGTTTCTCGCCGACCGCTTCGTCAAGGGCACCTGTCCACGCTGCCAATCCCCCGACCAGTACGGCGACAACTGCGATGCCTGCGGCGCCACCTATGATGCCATGGAGCTCGGTGCGCCCCGATCACTGCTGTCTGGAACGACCCCCGAGCGCCGCACCTCGGATCACTACTTCTTCGACCTGCCCCAGTACGCCGACTTCCTCCGGGCCTGGCACGGCCGTGGCGCGGTGCAGCCAGAAGTCGCCAACAAGATGACGGAATGGCTCGATGCGGGACTCAAACCCTGGGATATCTCACGCGACGCGCCCTACTTCGGCTTCGTGATTCCGGGTACCACGGACAAATACTTTTATGTCTGGCTCGATGCGCCGATCGGCTACATGGCGAGCTTCATGAATCTGCTCGGACAGCGCGGTCGGGTGGATGAGTTCGACGCGTGGTGGGGGCGGGATTCGACCGCCGAGGTGCATCACTTCATCGGCAAGGACATCGTGAACTTCCACGCGCTGTTCTGGCCGGCAATGCTCGACGGCGCCGGCTACCGAACACCGACACGCATTCACACGCACGGCTTCGTGACGGTGGATGGCACCAAGATGTCGAAATCCCGCGGCACGTTCATCAATGCGAGCACCTATCTCACGCACCTGAAACCCGAGTACCTGCGCTACTACTTCGCGGCGAAGCTGAATGGCACCGTCGACGATATCGACCTAAACCTCGAAGACTTCGTGGCGCGGGTGAACGCGGACCTGGTGGGCAAGATCGTGAACATCGCGAGCCGCTGCGCGGGGTTCATCACCCGTCTGTGCGACGGCGTGCTGGCTCCCTCGCTGCACCAGCCCGATATCTGGCAGCGCTACCGCGATGCGGCCGATGCCATTGCCACCTGCTACGAACGTGGCGACACCGCCCGGGCGCTGCGCGAAATCACCGCGCTCGCAGACCTCGCCAACCAGTACATTGCCGAGCACGCGCCCTGGACACTTGCAAAAGATCCGGCGCAGCGCGACACCGTGCAGGCGATCGCAACGCAGGGGGTCGAGCTGTTCCGCATGCTCATGCTCTACCTGAGTCCTGTGCTTCCAGCCATGGCGCGCGCAACTGAGGCGTTCTTGGCCATTGCTCCGCTCACCTGGAGCGACCTCGATCGACCACTCCTCGGGCACCGCATCAATGCCTTCACACCGCTGATCGGGCGACTTGAAACCGAGGCGGTGGAACGCATGCTTGCGGATGGGCGCAGCGCAAATGCCGCGGACACCCCCGCTGTTGCCAAAGGGATCGGCGCAGGCGGTGCCGTGACCGGCACCCCGTCTTCCGCCGCTGCGAGCGCCATCGAGCCGATCAAGCCGGGCATCAGCATCGACGACTTTGCCCGCATCGACCTGCGCGTGGCGCGCATTGTTGCGGCAAGCACGGTCGAGGGCGCGGACAAACTGCTGCGACTCACGCTGTCGCTCGGGGAGGGCGAACGCCAGGTCTTCGCCGGTATTCGCAGCGCCTATGACCCCGCCACTCTGGTGGGTCGTCTGACCGTCGTCGTCGCCAACCTGGCGCCGCGCCAGATGCGATTTGGCACCTCCGAGGGTATGGTCCTCGCGGCAGGTCCGGGCGGTAGCGAATTATTCCTTCTGTCACCGGACAGCGGGGCCACGCCCGGCATGGTGGTGCGCTGAAGGCTCGCGCGGAGGTGGACGACCTGGGTCTCATCCTCGTCAGCGCCGCGCTGGTGAACAATTTCGTCTTAGTCCAGTTCCTCGGGCTGTGCCCCTTTCTGGGTGTCAGCGACCGCTATCCGCCGGCTACGGCTCTGGGACTTGCGACCGCTTGCGTGCTTACCCTGTCCGCAGCGCTTGCGCATACGGTGGAACGATGGGTGCTGGCTCCTCTCGAGCTAGAATTCCTGCGGCTCATCGTGTTCATCACCCTGATCGCCGCAGTGGTGCAGTTCACCGAGCGGGTGATCCGAGCGACTAGCCCGCTGCTGCACGCGATTCTCGGGATTTATCTGCCCCTCATTACCAGCAACTGTGCCGTGCTGGGTGTCGCTATCCTCGCCGTCGGGCAGGCGCTCTCCTTTTTTGCGACGCTCGTCTACAGCGTCGGCGCCGCGCTCGGTTTTGCGGTCGTGATCAGTCTGTTCGCAGCCCTCCGGGAGCGATTGTCCCGGGCGGCAATTCCTGAGGCTTTCGCGGGTATTCCCATCGCGCTGGTCAGCGCCGGAATTCTGGCGCTGGGCTTCATGGGCTTCGCCGGCATGGGTCGATGATGCTCGAGGTCATCGTCGTCATCGGCGGAGTGAGCGCGTTAGCCGCAGCGCTTCTGGCCTGGGCTGATCATCGCTTTCCGGTGACAATTGATCCCATTGTGAAGGCCATCGATGAGCGCCTGCCCCAGACCCAGTGTGCGCAATGCGGCTACCCTGGTTGCCGCCCCTATGCCGAAGCCATCGCTGCCGGCGGCGCCATCGACCTGTGCCCACCTGGCGGTGCGGAGACCGTTGCCGCGCTTGCCGCGCTACTCAGACGGCCGATGTCAGCGGCGCCCGCGCGAATCGAAGCGCCCATCGCTCGCATAGATCCGGACCGCTGTATCGGCTGCGCGCTCTGCCTGCCGGCCTGCCCAGTAGACGCGATCATCGGCGCGCCGTCCCAGCTGCACACAATCCTCCCCGACTCATGCACGGGCTGCGGGCTCTGCCTGCCGCCATGCCCCGTGGACTGTATCGAACTCGAGACACGCCCCGCGACGGTCGATCCCCGACCGATTCGCATCCTCGCCCGCCCGCGCCACCGGGCGCCGAACGACGCCATTTATCCCTGCATTCACTGCGGACTCTGCGAGCCGGTCTGCCCGGTCCAACTCGTACCCCAGCGGCTGTTGAGTCATACGCTCGCAGGCGACATTGCGGGCGCGACAACCGCGGGGCTGGCCGACTGCATCGAATGCGGCCGCTGCAACCAGGCATGTCCGAGCAACATCGACCTGCTCGCAAGCTTTACCCGCGGTCGCCAGACCCTCGCCGACATGGCGCAACAAAGCGAGCTCGCGGAGGCGGCGCGGGCACGTTTCGAACGCCGAACCCAGCGACAGGCACACCGCACGACAGCGGAGACGGAACGGCGTCGGGCCCGGATCGAGAGAGCGGCACGACCATGGCAATCCTGAGCGCGCCGCCAAGCCACCCGCGGCACATCATGCTGACCGTGGTTGCCGCGCTCTTGCCCGGCACACTGGCTCTGCTTGGCTGGTACGGCACCGCGATGTTAGCGAACCTCATTGTCGCGGTATTGGCGAGCGTAGCGACCGAAGCCGCTCTGATGCGACTGCGACAATATGACCCTTTGCGCGCCATTCAGGACGGCAGTGCGCTGCTCACCGGGCTCTTGCTCGGGCTCGCGCTGCCCCCCGATACCCACTGGGGGATCGTTGTAACAGCGGCGGTCTTTGCTGTCGGACTCGGCAAGCACGCGTATGGGGGCATCGGACAGAACATTTTCAATCCCGCTGTCGTGGGATACGCCCTGGTGCTGGTCTCATTCCCTGCAGCACTCGCCGCCTGGCCCATTGTCGGTAACACGACCACAGACGCACTCAGCGGCGCAACGACGCTCTCGGTATTCCGCTATCGTGAAGGGACGACCGTTGACGAAGTTTGGCAGACAGCGCGCGGCTTCGGCACGATTGGCGGCTATCCGGCCGAATGGATCAATCTCGCGTTTCTCGCCGGCGGCCTCTTTCTCGTCTGGCGCCGATTCGCCGCCTGGCGAGCGCCTGCCGCCTTTCTCGGCACCCTCGGGCTGCTCGGTCTTGCCGGCTACGACAACGGCAGTTCGCAGAGCTTGGGCAGCCCGTTCTTTCACTGGTTCAGCGGCGGCACCATGCTCGCAGCCTGGTTCTTTCTGACCGATCCCGTCACCCATCCGGCCAGCCATCGCGGTCAGCTCTGGTTTGGCGCGATCGTCGGCGTCGTGACCTGGGTCATCCGCAGCTTTGGCGGTTATCCGGACGGAATCGCGTTTGGCATCTTGCTCGCCAACGGCGCAGCCGCATGGCTCGACCGCACGACCTACCCACGCCAACACAACAGACAACCGCCTTCCGAGGCACATGAACCATGAGTGCAGCGCGGTGGCGGGGCGTCGTTGCTCTCATCGTCATCGCGCTGGTCTGCGCGATCGCACTGGGCTTAACACGCGAACTCACGGCCTCGCGCATCGCTGCGGCGCGCGCCGCCGCAGCGGCAGAGGCGCTGCTTGCGATGACGGGACGCACCGCGCTGCCCACTGGAGAATGGTCACGGGACACCTGGCACCTTTGTGATGGGACAGTACTGAAGCGCGGTCGAGCAGAAGGCTACGCAGGGCCTATCGACTGGTTGCTCTTCATCGGTCTCTACCCCGAGCCACGCGTTCGCGCCCTGCGCGTGGTCGCCCACCAGGAGACGCCTGGCATCGCGGATTTTCTGAACGATCCTGGACACGCCTGGATGAGCGCCGTCGTAGACCTCAGAACGGGCGCGCCTCCACCCGATACCCTAAGCGGCGCAACCGTCACCACCCGCGCCCTGGGACAAAGCATCGCGACAGCACTGGCTCACACCGAGCTGCCCACTGCGGGAGACTGCCCATGAGCGCCAACGGGTCACCCGCCGCCACCCGCCTTGCTGATGTGCTAACCAACGGCAATCCGGCATGGACGCATTTGCTTGGACTCTGTCCGCTGCTCGCGGTGAGCACGAGCGTCGTGAACGCGCTCGCCCTCGCGCTCGCAACGACCACCGTCCTCGTCGGCTCAAGCGTTGCCATCGCAAGCTCTAGACACCACATCCCAACGTTCGCGCGACTGCCGGCATTTGTGCTGATCATCGCAACCTGGACCACATGCGCGGTCATGCTGCTCGAAGCCTACGCCTATCCGATCTATGACCGCATCGGGCTGTTCGTACAAATTATCGTGACCAACTGCATCATCCTCGCACGCGCCGAATCCTTTGCCAGCCGAGTATCCCCGATCGCCGCAGCGCGTGATGCGCTCGCGGTCGCCGTCGGCTTTGCGATGGCGCTTGTGCTGCTCGGTGGCGTGCGGGAACTCCTCGGAAAAGGGACACTGTTCGCGGACATGGAGCAACTCTTTGGTCCCACCGCTGCGGCGTGGAAACTCGTGCTGCCGGGTTTGGACCACGGACTCTTCATCGTTATTCTGCCACCTGGCGCATTTCTCACCGCGGGGCTGCTCATCGCCCTCGGTCGCGGTATCGCCGCTCGACGCAGCGCAACCGGTGGGTCCGAGAACAATCGAACAGATACAGCGGAATCACGCCCATGAATCGCGAGCTGCGTACCGAGATATTCAGCCGGCTCGAGGCCGCCAACCCGAACCCCACCACGGAACTCGAGTTTCGCTCACCGTTCGAGCTGCTCATCGCCGTGATCCTGTCTGCTCAGGCGACCGATGTCAGCGTGAACCGCGCGACTCGCGGGCTGTTTGCGGCTGCGAGCACAGCGGCGGCTATGGCTGCTCTGGGTGCCGAGGGGGTCAAGCCGTACATCCGGCACATTGGTCTTTTCAACAACAAAGCCGAGAACGTGGCGCGAACCGCCACTATTCTCTGCGAACAGTACGGCGGTGAGGTACCGCGTGACCGGGCCGCGCTCGAAGCGCTACCAGGCGTGGGTCGCAAGACCGCAAACGTGGTTTTGAACACGGCTTTCGGCGACGCGGTCATCGCCGTCGACACGCATATTTTCAGGGTCGCAAATCGCACTGGGCTCGCGCCCGGTCGCACCGTGCTCGAGGTAGAGAAACGCTTGACCCGGCTTACGCCGAAGCCTTTCCTGCGCAACGCGCATCACTGGCTCATCCTGCACGGACGCTATACCTGCACCGCACGGCGCCCCGGCTGTGCGCGCTGCAGCATCGCAGACTTGTGCGAGTATCGCGACAAGACCACGGACTGATCCCGGGTTGCATTGGGGCATCAGAGATCGACCAGCTCCACTCCCTCGATCGCGTCTCCCAGAAAGAAACGACCCACCCGGCGAAACCGATCGGGCCCATCCGTGGCGCAGAGAACCAACGCAGACGCCTTTGCCCGCGCGGGCGCAAAACGACCGGCAGCGCGCGCAGACACCACCGCGTTTGCCGTTGTGGCGGCGGAATCGACAACGCAAACGGCGCAACCCCGCTGTGCGAAGAAGTCCTCTATCGCGCCGCGCAGAATGGGAAAGTGCGTGCACCCGAGAAGCACCGTCAGCGCCTCCGTGGCACCCTGCGACGCCGCGAACGCGTGCAGATAGTCCGCGACGACCGCTGCCACAACCGCGCCGTCGCGCCGCCCCTCCTCTGCCAACGCAACGAAGAGCGGACAGGGTCGTCCCTCGACGGTAAGCGCGGGCTTGAGAGCAAGCAGCGCCCGCTGATACGCACCGCCGCTTATGGTGCTTTCCGTCGCAAGAACCACCACCCGATCCCGCGCCGTCTGCGCCGCTGCTACCGCACCCGGACCCACCACACCAAACACGGGCAAGTGCGGCCAAGCGGCTTCAAGCGCGTCGAGCGCCACGGCCGACGCGGTGTTACAAGCAACCACTAGCGCCTTGACGTCACGCTGCACCAGAACCCGCGCCGCCTGCACGGCGTAACGTCTTACCGTGGCAGCACTTTTGGTGCCATAAGGCAGACGTGCGGTGTCACCGAGATACACAAAGCGCTCGTCCGGCAGCGCCGAACGCAGCGCGGCAAGGACGGTAAGTCCGCCAACCCCTGAATCAAAGACGCCAATCGGACGCGGATCGGTCAGCTCAGATGGCATGGCGAACCCATCCGCTGACAGGCAAAGCGACGTGTTGCAGAACGCCCTGTGGTAAGGTCCCGCCTAGCGATTCCCGGAGCCTGTCCACGATGATGGCTGACCGCTTCCGCGGCTTTCTGCCCGTGGTGATCGATGTTGAGACCGGGGGCTTCGACGCGCGCGTCAATCCGATCCTCGAAATTGCCGCTGTGCAGGTCGCCTATGAGGATCGGGAACTGGTGATTGCCGACCGCTGGAGTCGCGCTGTGCGGCCTTTCCCCGGCGGCCGCTCGGATGCTGCCGCGCTTCGCTTTACGGGTATCGACCCGGAAGACCCGGGCCGCGCCGCCGTGGACGAAACCACCGCCATCACGGAGCTGTTTCGTCTGGTGCGCAACGCGGTTCGAGACCAAGGCTGCACACGCGCCATCCTCGTCGCCCACAATGCCGCCTTCGATCAGGGGTTTCTGAACCAAGCCATTGCCCGTAGCCGTTTGAAACGCAACCCGTTCCACCCGTTTAGCAGTATCGACACCGCCTCGCTCGCGGCTGTTGCCTACGGACATACGGTGCTGAGCGAGGCTTGTGCTCGCGCGGCGGTGCCTTTCGACCCGGCCCAGGCTCACAGCGCCCTGTACGACGCGGAGCGGACCGCGGAGCTCTTCTGCCGCATGGTCAACGCCTGGCCGCGCTGACCCCGCGGTCAGTCGTCGTTACCCGCCGTGGCAGCTGCCTGGTCGATGAGGGTCTTGAGCTCACCCGACTCCAGCATCTCGGTGATGATGTCCGACCCACCGATGAGTTCGCCCCCGATCCAGAGCTGCGGAAACGTCGGCCAATTTGCGTAACCGGGAAGCGCCGCGCGAATCTCGGGATGAGCGAGGATGTCCACGTAGGCGAACCGCTGGTTGCAGGTAATGAGACAGCGAACGGCTTGGGCGGAGAATCCGCATTGCGGCGCCGCCGGCGAGCCCTTCATGTACAGGAGAATCGGGTTGGTCTCGATCTGATCCTTGATGGTGTCGAGAATGTCTGCGCTCATGCGAAACTCCGGGGCAACCGTGGATGGAACGGAGGACGCATGGTAACCGTAAGCGCCTCCTTCGACGATGGTCGCGACGATGTTAGCAGTGACGGCCGTGAAGCGCCGTCGAGGGTCCGCCGCAATGTCCTCCGAAGCAACCGCTGTTCCGAACTTTGATGCGCTGATCGATCGTCGAGGCACCTCGGCGACTAAATGGGAGCGCTACGCCGGGCGCGATATCCTGCCTTTCTGGGTTGCGGACATGGACTTTGCCATGCCGCCGTTCATTGCCGACGCGGTTCGCGCACGACTTGAGCATCCCATCCTCGGCTACAGCCGCACACCGCCGGGGCTGGTCGAGGCCTTCACGGGCTGGTTGGCGCATCACTACCAGTGGCAGATCGAGCCAGATTGGCTGGTCTGGATTCCGGGGGTGGTTGGCGGGTTCAATCTGGCCGCGCGTGCAACGGCGCGCCCGGGCGGCGCCATCATGATCCCGACGCCGGTTTACTACCCGTTTCTGGATGTGCCCGCCAACGCCGGTCAACGAGCCCAGCCTGTGCCCCTGGTCCGCGACGGCGATCGCTGGGTCATGGACATCGACGCACTCGACCGCGCTGCAACGGCGGACACAACTCTCCTGCTACTCAGCAATCCACAGAACCCCACGGGACGCGCCTATTCGCGCGCTGAACTCGCAGAGCTCGCGACATTCTGTCTGCGCCGCGGAATCGTGCTCTGCTCTGATGAAATCCATTGCCCACTGCTGCTGGATACGACCCTTGCTCACACGCCAGTGGCGAGTCTCGGCCCCGAGATCGCCGAGAAGACAATCAGTCTTTACGCGGTCACCAAAGCCTACAACATGCCCGGTCTGTCCTGCGCCGTTGCCGTTATCCCTGACCCGGCCCTGCGCCGTAACTTCATTCGCGCCCAGGCCGGACTCCTGCCCGGTATCGGTCCGCTCGCCTACGCAGCTACGGAAGCCGCCCTCAATGACCGAGGCCCCTGGTTGCCGCGCCTGATCGACTATCTGCGCGGCAACCATGACCGGGTACGGGCCGCCGTTGGTCAGCGCATGACACCGGTCGAAGCTACCTATCTAGCCTGGATCGACGTTCGCGACCTTGATCTCGCGCAGCCTGGCGCGTGGCTTGAGGCAGCCGGGGTCGGGCTCTCGGATGGTGCCGGATTCGGCGGACCGGGTTTCGTCCGATTCAACTTCGCCTGCCCGCGGGTGTTACTTGAGCAGGGTTTGGCGCGCCTGAGCGCCGCGCTGACTGAACGTGAACGCGCAATCACTGGTTTGCGTCCGCCCGCCTGACCGCCGATCGGAGCCCGACATGGCGCTTGATAGACAGAATCTTGCAGAACCGGTCCGGTCATTCCTGACGGAACGACATCTGGCCACACTCACTACCCTGCGACCCAACGGCACGCCCCATGTGGTCGCAGTCGGTTTCACCTTCGACCAGGATACCGGGCTCGCGCGCGTCATCACCTTTGCCGCCAGCCGTAAGGTGAAAAATCTGCTCGCGCATCCCGGGAGCCCCGCTGCCCTGTGCCAGGTCGATGGCGGACGCTGGTTGACGCTCGAAGGATCAGCGTCGGTCACTGACGATCCCGCGCGAGTGGCCGAGGCCGTGCGCCGCTATGCACTGCGATATCGACAGCCCGCTGAACGCTCGGATCGCGTCGTCATCGAGGTGGCGGTGCGCCGCATGATGGGTCGCGCCTGAACAAAACCGGGAAGGACGGTGGTGAGACTGCTCGCAGTCGAACACCGCGCCGGTTGGCGAGGTTCACACGTTCCATGGGAGGGCAGGCGCGGCGCGCGCCATGACCAACCGACTGCGATTGACAGGTATGAGAGCCTCGTTTACGTTCAGCCCTTTTTTTCGCCGGAAACCCTCATGGACCACCTGATGGAAACCTACAAGCGCCTGCCGGTCGCGTTCGCGCGTGGCGAGGGCAGCTGGCTGGTGGATACCGAGGGTCGGCGATATCTCGACGCGCTCACCGGCATTGCCGTATGCGGTCTTGGACACGCTCATCCGCGCGTCACGCGCGCGATCGCCGAACAGGCGAGTACGCTGCTGCACACCTCCAACCTGTACCGCATTCCGCTACAGGAGCAGCTCGCTGACCGCCTATGCTCGCTGTCCGGTATGGAGCGCGTATTCTTCGCCAACTCTGGCGCCGAGGCCAATGAGGCGGCAATCAAGATCGCTCGTCTGCACGGCAATCAGCAGCACGTGGCCAAGCCTTCGATCATCGTGATGGACACGAGCTTCCACGGTCGCACCATGGCGACACTCACTGCCACCGGCAGCCGCAAGGTGCAGGCTGGGTTCGAACCGCTCCTGACCGGTTTTCTGCGCGCCCCGTTCAATGACGTGGAAGCGGTGGCCAACATCGCACGCAACAGCCAGGACGTCGTCGCGATTCTCGTCGAACCGGTCCAGGGCGAGGGCGGCATTTACGTCCCCGACGCGGATTACCTGGCGCGCCTGCGACGTATCTGCGACGACCACGGTTGGTTCCTGATGCTCGACGAAGTACAGACCGGCAACGGCCGCACCGGTCGTTTCTTTGCTTATCAGCACACGGACATCCTGCCGGACATCGTCACGACCGCCAAAGGGCTCGGCAACGGGGTGCCCATTGGCGCGTGTCTCGCACGCGGCAAAGCCGCTACGGTGTTCGGTCCGGGCAACCACGGCTCGACCTTCGGCGGCAATCCGCTGGTCTGCGCGGCTGCGCTCGGCGTGCTCGACGCGCTGGAGCAGGACGGACTCATTGCGCGAGCGGAAGCGCTGGGCGCCCGCATTCTGCGGGGGCTGCGCGAGCGCCTCGCCGGCAACAACCGGGTGCGGGACATTCGCGGGCTTGGGCTCATGATCGGCGTAGAACTCGCGGATGCCTGTGGTGAACTCGTCACCCAGGGACTCGCTGATGGCATCCTGATCAACGTCACGCGGGACAACGTGGTGCGCCTGCTGCCCCCGCTCACGCTGAGCGACGCTGAAGCGGATGCCATCGTAGAGCGTGTTGCAGCGCTCGTAAGCGGCGATCGCGGATGATCGGCTGTCCTGCATCATGACCACCGGGCCCGCAAAACGCGATTTCCTCTCGCTGCTCGACTGCACACCGGATGAGCTTCGGGCGCTCATCGCACGCGCGATCGAAATGAAGCGACTGCACCGGGAACGGGCTCTCCCACCGCTCCTCGCAGGACGCAGCCTGGCTATGATTTTTCAGATGAACAGCACGCGCACGCGGGTCGGCTTTGAAGCCGGCATCGGGCAGCTAGGCGGGCACGCCATCGTGCTGAACTCGTCCGATACCCAACTCGGCAGGGGTGAACCGATCGAGGACACGGCGCGGGTCCTGTCCGAAATGGTGGATGCGGTGGTCATCCGCATGCGCCCGCACGCAGACCTCGAGCGCTTCGCACGGTCAGCAACCGTGCCGGTCATAAATGCCATGACGGCGCTGTTGCACCCGTGTCAGCTGCTCGCAGATATTCAGACATTCGAAGAAATTCGCGGACCGATCGCGGGTCGCACCGTCGCCTTCGTTGGCGATGGCTACAATCTCTGCAATACCTATCTCGAAGCCTCGCGGCAGTGGGGCTTTCAACTGCGCATCGCCTGTCCACCCGGTTTCGAACCCGCGCCGGCGCTCGTCGCCGCGGCGCCTGACGCTGTGCTGGTGGACAGCCCACGGGCTGCCGTCGAGAACGCCGATCTCGTCGTTACCGATGTCTGGTCATCAATGGGTCACGAAGACGAGGCCCAGCGGCGCAAAGCGGCATTCGCCGATTACCAGGTGAACGAGCGGCTTCTCGACCACGCGCGCTCCGAGGTGCTGTTCATGCACTGCCTGCCTGCTCATCGCGGCGAAGAGATCAGCGCGACACTGTTGGACGATCCGCGCTCTGTCGCCTGGCAGGAAGCCGGCAATCGCCTGCACACACAGAAGGCGTTGCTCGAATTCCTGCTGCGCTGACTCGCTAGAGCGCGCGCGCGACTGCCTGCCGCCACCCAGTGAGCAAACGTTCGCGGGTCGCTTTAGACATGGACGGCGCGAACTCGCGATCCAACTGCCAGAGCCGCGTCGCGCCCGCCAGGTCCGACGCGGCGCCCGAGCCAAGCGCAGCCAGTATCGCTGCACCCAGCGCGGTGGTTTCGGTGGTCCGTGGCCGTTCGACGGGACGATCGAGCAGATCGGACAAAAACTGGCAGAGCCAGTCGTTGGCCACCATGCCGCCATCAACGCGCAATCGTGCGACCGGCGCGCCGTCCGCCGCCATCGCATCCAGCAGATCGGCGGTCTGATAGCCCACGCTCGCCAGCGTCGCCGTCACCACCTGGTCGCGGTTCGAATCTAGGGTCAACCCAGTCAAGAGACCGCGCGCCTCGGGCTGCCAGTGCGGAGCACCCAGACCCGTAAACGCCGGTACCAGATACACGCCTTGCGTGTCCGGACCGGTGCGGCGCGCGATGGTCTCGGTTTCGTCCGCCGACGCGATCAGACCCAGACGATCCCGCAGCCACTTGATCGCGACGCCGGCCGAGAAAATGCTGCCTTCCAGCGCATAACTCACCTCGCCGCGCAGCCGATAGGCGACCGTGGTCAGAAGGTCCTGGGTCGAACGAACCTGACGAGCGCCGGTGTGGGTCATGACAAAACAGCCGGTTCCGTAGGTGCTTTTGCTCATGCCCGGATTAACGCAAGCCTGACCGATCAGCGCCGCCTGCTGATCACCCGCCACACCGAGAATCGGCACATCGGCGCCAAGCCACCGCGCCTCGGCCACACCGAAGTCTCCCGCGCTGTCGCGCACTTCCGGGAGCAGAGCGGCGGGAATATCGAACAGCGCGAGTAATTCGGGGCTCCACCGCTGTTGACCAATGTCGAACAGCATCGTGCGCGATGCATTGCTCGCATCGGTTGCGTGCACGCGTCCGCCCGTCAGGCGCCAGATCAGGAAGCTGTCAACCGTGCCAAAACAGAGTTCACCGGCTGCTGCACGCGCCCGCAGCCCGGGATGGGAATCGAGCAGCCATGCCAGCTTGGTCGCTGAAAAGTAAGGATCGATGACGAGGCCTGTTTCGCGGGCAACCTGATCTGCAAGTCCGTCCGCGCGCAGCGCCTGGCACCTGGCTGCGGTGCGCCGATCCTGCCAGACGATGGCGTTGTAGACACAGCGTCCAGTCGCACGTTCCCAGACCAGCGTCGTCTCGCGCTGGTTGGTGATGCCGACGGCGGCCAATCCGGTCGCGGCAATGCCCGCAGCCGCGAGCGCCGAGCGGATCGAACGGAGGGTCGTGTCCCACAACACCTCGGGATCCTGTTCAACCCAGCCATCGGCCGGAAAGCTCATGTCGAAAGGCTCTTGCCCGACCCCGAGCACCGAGCCGTCCGACCCGAATACAATGGCGCGAGAGCTCGAAGTGCCTTGGTCGATTGCCAGAATGGAACTCGCCATAGGGACCTCCCGAGATGGATGACGGAACCGAGATTCGAGACGGCACTATATCGATCGGCGGCGGACGCTGGCGAGGGCTTCGCGTTGTCCACAGGACCAGCCAGGTTATCCACCGAACATCCACCGAGATCCCCAAGGCAGTCGGTTGCATTCGCCCAGTCACCGCATTATCTTGGGGTCCAGAGATTGGGACACCCTATATATAGCGTTTTACCCGCCCTCAGGGGAGAGCAAAGCGCCGACGGACGGATCCCACGCCATCTTCTGACTTGAGATCTGCGACGACCCGTACGTTCGCCCTGCGACCCGGCATGACCGGTTGCCCGGCGAACCATTAAGTTGGGTCAGTGGGTCCGATCGAGAACAAAAGAACAGCAAATCGATCATCACCCGATCATTAATAAACAATAAAAATGACATCGACTCACGGGGTTCACGAGCAGATGCAGAGCGACAACCTGACCCGCGCCAGCGACAGCGCAACCACCGCACCCTATGGCATAGCCAGCGATGCGCCGTTGCCGCCATCCATAGCCGCCACCGCTCCAGGGCAACTCAAGGTCATCAAACGCAACGGCACTGTGGTGCCGTATACCGACGATAAGATCGCCGTGGCCATGTCCAAGGCCTTCCTCGCGGTCGAAGGCGGCACCGCAGCCGCATCCGCGCGCATTCGCGAACTCGTCGGCGAGCTCACAAGCCAGGTGAGCACCACATTCCGGCGCCGCTTTCCATCCGGCGGAACGATCCACATCGAAGACATTCAGGACCAGGTCGAACTCGCGCTGATGCGTTCGGGCGAACACAAAGTCGCGCGCGACTATGTGCTGTACCGCGAAGAACGCGCGCGCCTGCGCGCTGCCCGGCGCGCAGAGGAAACGGCGACGCCAACCGCCGAGTCGCACATCCACGTGCTCGGTAGCGATGGTGAGCGCCGACCCCTCGACCTCACGCGAATTCGGCAGCTGGTGCTCGAAGCCTGCGAGAAGTTGTCTGACGTCGACCCGGAGCGCGTGCTGCGGGAAGCCATGAACAACATGTACGACGGCATCTCTGAACGCGATGTGGCCACCTCATTACAGATCTCGGCGCGCACGCTGGTCGAGGAAGAGCCCAACTACACCTTCGTGACCGCGCGCCTTTTGATGGATGATCTGCGCACCGAAGCGCTGCGTTTTCTCGGCGTCAACGCCAGTCGCGGCTTCCATGCCACGCAGTCGGAAATGGGGTCGGTGTATGCCGCCGCATTCACGGCATTCGTAACCCGCGGGATTGAACTCGACCTGCTGTCACCACGATTGGCGAGCTTCGATCTCGATCGCCTGGGCGCTGCGCTCAAGCCAGAGCGCGATCAGAACTTCACCTACCTTGGTCTGCAGACGCTCTACGACCGCTATTTCATCCACAGCGAGGAGGTTCGATTCGAGCTGCCTCAGGTGTTCTTCATGCGCGTTTCCATGGGGCTCGCCATGGAAGAAGCCGATCCCAATCGTCGCGCAATCGAGTTTTACGACCTCCTCAGCTCGTTCGACTACATGGCGTCGACGCCAACTCTGTTCAACGCCGGCACCCAGCGCCCACAGCTATCCTCGTGCTTTCTCACCACCGTGCCGGACGATCTGGAGAGCATCTACGGCGCGATCAAAGACAACGCCATGCTGTCCAAGTGGGCGGGCGGCCTCGGTAACGATTGGACGCCGGTGCGAGCGCTCGGGTCGTACATCAAAGGCACCAACGGCAAGTCGCAGGGCGTGGTTCCGTTCCTCAAGGTGGTGAATGACACCGCGGTAGCCGTGAATCAGGGCGGCAAGCGCAAGGGCGCCGTGTGCGCCTACCTCGAGACCTGGCACCTCGATATCGAGGAATTTCTCGAGCTGCGCAAAAACACGGGCGATGACCGCCGCCGCACCCATGACATGAACACCGCGAACTGGATCCCGGATCTGTTCATGAAACGCGTTTTCGAGGACGGCGAATGGACGCTGTTTTCACCCAGCGATGCGAGCGATCTGCACGACCTCTACGGTCAGGCGTTCGAGCGCCGCTACCGTGAGTATGAAGAGCTGACCCGCACCGGCGCGCTGCGCCTCTTCAAGCGGGTCCGCGCTCAGGATCTCTGGCGCAAGATGCTGTCGATGCTGTTTGAAACCGGGCATCCCTGGGTCACGTTCAAGGATCCCTGCAATCTGCGTTCGCCGCAGCAGCACGTGGGCGTTGTGCACTCGTCAAACCTGTGCACCGAAATCACGCTCAATACCTCCCGCGATGAAGTAGCCGTGTGCAACCTCGGCTCGGTCAATCTGGCTCAGCACCTCGTGAACGGCGAGCTCGACATGACCAAACTCGAGCGCACGGTCCGTACTGCGGTGCGCATGCTCGATAATGTCATCGACATCAACTATTACTCAGTGCCACAGGCGCGCACGTCCAACATGCGCCACCGACCGGTAGGTCTTGGCATCATGGGTTTTCAGGACGCGCTGTATCAGCTGCGCGTGCCCTACGGCAGTGACGCCGCGGTCCAGTTCGCCGATCGCTCGATGGAGGCCATCAGCTACTTCGCGATCGATGCCTCCTGCATGCTTGCCAAAGAACGTGGTGCGTACCCGAGTTTCTCCGGGTCGCTCTGGAGTCGAGGCATACTTCCCATAGATTCATTGCGCACACTGCGCCAGGAACGCGGCGAGCAATATCTCGAAGTCGACACCACCACATCCCTCGACTGGGATGCGCTGCGCAGCCGCGTGCAAATCAATGGAATGCGCAACTCCAACGTCATGGCCATTGCGCCCACCGCCACCATTGCCAACATCACCGGGGTCTCCCAGTCGATCGAGCCCACCTATCAGAACCTGTACGTGAAATCGAACTTGTCCGGGGAATTCACCGTGGTGAACCCCTACATGGTGAGGGACCTGAAACATCTCGGTCTCTGGGACAAAGTGATGGTCAACGACCTCAAATATTTTGATGGCAGCGTGCGCCAGATCCAGCGCGTGCCAGAGGCGCTCAAGCAGCTCTATGCGACCGCCTTCGAAGTCGAGCCGCGCTGGCTGGTCGATGCCGCGAGCCGACGTCAGAAGTGGATCGACCAGGCACAATCGCTCAACCTCTATATCGCTGGCGCCTCGGGCAAAAAGCTCGACGTGACCTATCGCATGGCCTGGCTGCGGGGACTTAAGACCACTTACTACTTGCGAGCGCTGGGCGCGACGAGTGCAGAGAAGTCTACGGTGGAAGGTAGCCGGCTGAACGCGGTCGCCGCGGGGCTGCCGCCTGCGGCCAGCACGCCTGCGGGAGGCGGTACTGTCACGAGCCGTCCAACACAGGACGACTTTGTCAGCGGCGAGGCTGCGGCCGTGCCTCTCGCCTGTTCCATCGATGATCCGGATTGCGAGGCCTGCCAGTAGTGCGCGGCAGGTCCATTAGGAGTCAAGCATGCTGAATTGGGACGATTACGAAGACGAACTGCCGACGGCCCCGCCGCCGCCCGCTTTCGCGGCGACGCCTGTGGTACACCTTAAGGAGTCCGCCGTAAACCGTTCGGTGGTTGCAGAGCCGACGCGCGTAGTCGCGCCGCCTCCGCCACCTGAAGCTGTGCCCACAGCAACCGAGGCCCCCGCCACGGAGACCTATCAGCGCGTCACAGTCGACCGCAAGCGCATGATCAACTGCCGCGCCGATCTCAATCAGCTGGTGCCCTTCAAATATGACTGGGCATGGCAGAAATATCTGGATGGCTGTGCCAACCATTGGATGCCGCAAGAGGTCAATATGACCGCGGATATCGCCCTGTGGAAATCCGAGGGCGGCCTCACCGATGACGAGCGCGTTATCGTGAAGCGCAGCCTGGGGTTTTTCTCCACCGCCGACTCGCTGGTGGCGAACAATCTTGTGCTCGCTATCTATCGGCTCATCACCAATCCGGAATGCCGGCAATACCTGTTGCGCCAGGCTTTCGAAGAAGCGATCCACACGCACGCATACCAGTACGTCATCGAATCACTCGGCATGGATGAAGGCGAGATCTTCAACATGTACCACGAGATTCCCGCGGTGGCGCGCAAGGCCTCCTGGGCGCTGCGCTACACGCAGGCGGTCAGCGACCCGACCTTCCGAACCGGCACGCCGGATACCGACCGGGCGCTGCTCATGAACCTGATTGCTTACTACTGCGTGCTCGAGGGCATCTTTTTCTACTGCGGTTTCACCCAGATCCTGTCAATGGGCCGCCGCAACAAGATGACTGGCACATCAGAGCAGTTCCAGTACATCCTCCGCGATGAGTCGATGCACGTTAATTTCGGTATCGACGTCATCAACCAGATCAAACTCGAAAATCCGCATCTGTGGGACGAGGACACTCAGCGGCTCGCGCGACAGATGATCCTGGAGGGCACCGAGCTCGAGATCGATTATGCGCGGGACACCATGCCGCGGGGCGTGCTGGGTATGAACGCCAACATGATGGCCGAGTATCTGCAGTTCATTGCAAACCGCAGGCTCGCGCAGATCGGCTTGGTCGAACAGTTTCCTGGAGCCAAGAACCCGTTTCCCTGGATGTCGGAAATCATGGACCTGAAGAAAGAGAAGAACTTCTTCGAGACCCGTGTCACCGAATACCAGACCGGCGGCGCGCTGACCTGGGACTGATGCTATGCCTGCGATCAGGCGCCTGATCCTCGGAAGCCTGTTGCTGGTTACGACAGGCGCCGCCGCGAGTTCAGCGCCGACAGCGCCAAACCTGATAACTGATCCAGGCACAGCCGACACCGCGACACCTATCCTCACGCCGACCCGGACAACGTTGACCGTCTCGGGTCTCAACTCTCCGGCACGCATCGTCATCGACCGCTATGGCGTACCCCACCTATACGCGGGCACCCATTACGATGCCTTCTTCGTCCAAGGCTTCAATGCCGCGCGCGATCGTTTGTGGCAGATCGACACCTGGCGCCGACGGGGTCTCGGCCTGCTCGCAGAGGTGTTCGGCGCAGCCTATGTCGAGCAGGATCAGGCAGCGCGGCTCATGCTTTACCGCGGCGATCTGTATCCGGAATGGCTCGCCTACGGCGCCGATACGAAGGCCATCGCAACCTCGTTCACCGCCGGCATCAACGCCTATATTGATCTGATCGAAGCCGAGCCGGCGCGCCTGCCCCCCGAGTTCGAGCTGCTCGACTATCGGCCCGCGCGCTGGCAGCCGACGGACGTCGTCCGTATCCGTAGCCACGGGCTGTGGCGCAACGTGACGGCTGAGGTACAGCGAGCACGCATTGCCTGCGACCACGGGCTGCCGGTCGCGGCGGCCTGGAAAGTGCTTGAACCCGCCTGGGAAACAAAGATCCCTGAAGGGCTTGACCCGTGCTCCATTCCCGCCGACGTGCTGGACCTATATCTGCTCGCCAAGGCGCCGGTACGGTTCAGCGATCTGGACGTGTCTGCACTTGTTCGAGCACCTGGCGCGAAACCCGCCGCAGCCGACCATGGCGCGACACGCGCTCGACGCAAAGCGCTCATCGCGTCGGTGCAGCAACACGACCTCGACCGAGGGATCGGCAGCAACAATTGGGTCGTGGCGCCGAGCCGGACCGGCACGGGTCGGGCGCTGATCGCCAACGATCCCCATCGAGCCCATGATGTCCCGTCGCTGCGCTACGTCGCGCACCTGATTGCGCCGGGTCTCAATGTGATTGGCGCGGGCGAGCCCGCGCTTCCTGGCATCTCCATCGGGCACAACGGCACCATCGCGTTCGGGCTCACCATATTTGGTATCGACCAGGAGGACCTGTTCATCTACGAGAAAGCGCAAAACGGCTACCGCTACCAGGGTCGTATCGAGCCGTTCAGCGAAATTGTTGAGTCGATTCCCGTTCGCGGCGCTGCTCCGCGCGAAGTCCGTCTGCGGTTCACGCGCCACGGCCCCGTGCTCAAAGAAGACCGCCACCGAGCTTTCGCTCTGGCTGCGGCATGGCTCGAGCCGGGTATGGCGCCGTATCTTGGTAGCGTGGACTACATGCGGGCGAGCGACTGGCGCACGTTCGAAGGCGCGCTCAATCGATGGGGCGCACCGGCGGAGAATCAGGTCTATGCCGACGTGCAGGGCAATATTGGCTACAAACCGGCGGGGCGCTTTCCGCGCCGAGTCAACTGGGACGGTCTCATGCCGGTTCCCGGGGACGGGCGCTATGAGTGGCAGGGGCACTTCGACATGGATGCGCTGCCGGTCGAGTTCAATCCAACGCGGGGGTTTACCGGCACTGCGAACAGCATGAATCTGCCGGAAGATTTCCCCATCGCCGAGCGACGCATAGGCTTCGAATGGGCTGCGCCCTGGCGGTACCAGCGGCTCTGGGAGGCGCTCGGCGAACAAGACACCCATGGGGTCGACGAGGCGCTAGCACTGCAGCGTGACTATTTTTCGACCGCGGCGCGCGCGGCCGTCACTGCGCTCCTTCACGACCCTGACGGAGCCGAATCGGCTCCAGCACCGGCGTTGGCAACCACCGGCACCCGCGCCGACGCGCTGGCGCTCTTCGCGCGCTGGGATTACCAGATGACAGCTGACTCCGCCGCAGCTCTACTGTTTGCACAGTGGTTCCATCGCGATCTGCCAGTCGCGTTCAGCGAAGCACTTTTGCCTGACGCAGGTACCGCTTTACAGCCCCTCGACACGCTGACGTTGGTGCAAATGCTCGGGGATCACCGCTTCCGGCCCATTGCACGGGCTGCGCTCGCCAAGAGCTGGGAAACACTCCAAGCGGCTCACGGCGATGATCCGTCAGCCTGGCACTGGGGTTCCGCGCATCGGATCCGCTTCCGGCATCCGCTCTTGGACCATGCCCCGTCCGACCTCGCCGAACGCATGCGCTATCCAGACTACCCCCGCGGTGGCACGGCGGACACGCTGAACAGCACCGGGTTCGATGCTCAGTCGTTCGACGTCGTCAACGGCGCTTCCTTTCGCATGGTCATCGACGTTGGCAACTGGGATGCCGCGCGAATGACCAATGCTCCGGGGCAGTCCGGTGATCCGCGCTCGCCGTTCTACGCCAATCTTTTGCAAGGCTGGGCCGAAGAAGGCAGCTTTCCGCTTTTATACTCGGATGACGCCGTCGCCGAACACGCGGTGGAGGAGATTCTGCTATACCCACCTACGCAGGCCCGTTAGGGGCGCACGATCAGGCGCGACGGGTCTTCTCCAGCGTGCGCAAAAGCTCGACAGCGAGCACGCGATCGTCTTCCGCCAAACGAAAGTACAGCTTGAGCAGCAGATCAGCGTCACGATCGATAGGATGAGGCGCCGGGCGAGAGCCCTGCTCACCGTCGATTTCAGCCACATTCTCGAGCAATGAGGCGATGGGAACACCGAGCGCTTCCGCAATCCTCTGCAGGGCGACTGCCGAGGGGGTTTGAATGTCGCGCTCGATCCTCGACAAATTACTCGCGTCGAGCTGCGCTCGGTGCGCAATCTCTTCGAGAGTCGCGCGCATCGCGAGTCGGCGCTCCCTAATTGTGCGTCCAAGCGTCATCCGCGCATTCTCGCTTTGGAATTTGCGGCAAGGAAAGACTGATCCGCAACACCGCACGCCTCTTTGGCGCTAGCGCGTTTTTATAAAGGTCATTTTAACGTTCCGCACGCTGCAGCATTGCCAGCGCCAGTATCACTCCGCTCCCGGCACCAGCCGCCATACATTAGGCAATTCCCGCGCTCTCAACCGAAGACGAGATGCCGCGTCTTGCGGTACACCATCGATACTCAGACGGATATCCGCATTGGTGTGACCCCAAAGATGATAAGCGTGTTCTACCAGGCCAGCATCAACCACCGCGCCACAGTCCACCTGATGCACCTTGTGATGCACGATGGCTGGACGGGCGCAGCCGAAAGTTCCAAGCCGCTCGGCACGCGCCTTGGTCAGCACCGCCATTTGCAGCGCCTTGTCACCCGCGTGGTGATAGACCGTCACCGAGCGAGCTAGCTCGTGCAGCGAGCCCAGCGGCGCAGCGCGTTCCAGCGCGTTGTCATCCACGTCGGCGGCGCAGAGGAAAATGTGTTCAAAAAGCCTCGGCAGCGAGGAGCCGGGCGTGAAGGCAACAAGCCGTTCCAGCGCTGCCTCCAGCACATAGACACCCATGGAATGACACAGGAGATGCAGGCGCTGCCCACAGGGCACCAAAGGCCTTCCCTCGGGATCAGCCAGCACGTCGAGAAAATCACGCAGCTTGAGCAGTCCACGAGCCAGCGCATACCCCGAGGCACGTGCTTCCGTTCGATCGGAGCGATAAGAGACAAAGGGCAGCGCGACGCCGTCCGACGGCCAACTGAAAAGCACGACGCGCACGGCCCGGCTGGGCTCGCGCACGGGGCTCGAGTTGAGCATGACCTCGAGTGCGGCAGCCGACGCCACCGCGTCGACCCAGGCCACATTAAAGCCATGGACCAATACCACGACATCCGCTGCCGCCGACATCTCCGCATGCACCGCGGCGAAGAAACTTCGGGAGCCAAAGCGCGTGCCCGGCTGCAGGGTGTCTGGCAATCCCGGATCGAGGCTTTCAGCGAACGGTTTGAGCGTGTGCGGACGCGCTGCCAGCCGACGGAAGTAACGGACCAGGCCTTCGCCATCGCCCGACACGCCGTCTCGGCAACGCTCCAAGCAACGTTCGATCTCGCCTGGATCAGCGGCCAAGGTGAGCGCGCCAAAACGCAGGTTTTCGATACCGTGGCGGCTGAAGCCCGCGCCGTACCCTCGCGGGCTTTGTGCATCACGACCCTGATGCGCTCGATTCGTGGCGTAGTACAAACGAACGAGCGTGGTCATTTACCCGCCCCCACCCATTTTTACCCGTCCCCACCCACTTTGGATTCAACCGAGCCCGAGAGACCGAGCGCGAGCGACCGACAACTGCCGAGATTGTGAGGAGTCAAAGTCTCTGAGCCCATCGGTGGCGAGCCAGAAAGGGTGTCAGTAGACTGCGCCGCTTTCTGTCAGCGATCGACCATGAGCAGTCCCCTATGAGCGGCATTGATAACCCGGGCCGACCCGATTCGACGCCAACCACACCTGTCGCGCTAGCGCCGCGAGAGGTGTCCTTCGCGTCCTTCGGGCGGACGATCAGCGGCCTGCGCTGGGGTTCGCAAACAGGCATACCCGCCTTCGGCCTGCATGGCTGGCTCGACAACGCCAACACGTTCAATCGTCTGGCGCCACTCTTGCCCATGCTTGACCTCGTGGCACTTGATTTCGCAGGGCACGGCTACTCTGACCCTCTGCCCGCCGGCACCCACTATCACGGTCTCTTCGACATCCAGGACATCCTTGCCGTTGCCAACGCGCTGGGCTGGGAGCGCTTCGGGCTCCTAGGCCATTCCATGGGCGCGGGTATCGCGAGCGAGCTCGCTGGGTTGTTCCCGGACCGCGTGCAATGGGCGGTGATGATTGACGGGTTTGTCGCGACAGGCGGTGCCACGCCGCGGGAACGAATCAATGCCAACCGCGAAGCCGTGCTGCAGATGCTTACCCGATCTGACCGCACGCCGCCGGTCTACGCCGACCTGGAGTCGATGGTGACGCGCGTCACCCAAGCGACCGATCAATCGGCAGAGGCCGCGCGTGAACTGGTTCTGCGCGGTCACAAGGCCGTGCCCGGAGGCTATACCTGGCGAGCTGATCCGCGCATTCGCTTTCAGACGCCGCTACGCATGCCCAGCGAACAAATCGATGAACTCATGGCGCAGTCCACCGCGCCTGCGCTACTCATCGTCGCGCGCGAAGGCGATCGCTGGTACCGCTCAGAAGTCGAGGCCCGGCGCGCGCGGCACCCTCATCTCAGCGTAGTCGAGATGACAGGTCCGCATCACATTCATCTGGAACCCGAGCACTGTGCCACCGTGGCTGCGCACGTGCAGACCTTCCTCGATAAAACAGTGTCGACCGGTTAGTCAGCACCGCCCCTCGGCGCGTCCATGGGCGGCGGCATCGGGGCGTCGCAGTAGGTGCTCGCGGCAAACAGCGCCGTGTACTGGTTGAGAATACGCATTCCCTCGTGGGGTTTTACCGCGCCCGCTTCGATGCGCGACTTCACGAGATCGGACATGCGACGGTCGAGATCATTGGTGAAATATTGCACGTCAGCCAGCATGTCACCGACGCGGATTCCCGGCAGGGTTTCTTCGATCCAGAAATTCCCGGGTTCGTCACCGCTCACGTAAACGTGCACCTCGGCTACCCGACCGAGCAGGTTGTGCGCATCCCCGAGAATCTCCTGATAGGCGCCCACGAGAAAGAAACCAAGGCAGTATGACGAGCCCTGCACATACGGGTGTAACGGCAACCAGTCAGCAGTGCCACCGCTCACCACATAGCGCCCGATCTTGCCATCCGAATCGCAGGTGAGATCCACTACCTGCGCGCGCCGCTCCGGGCGTTCGAGCAAACCATCAAGCGGCATGATGGGAAAGAGCTGACCGATAGCCCAATGATCGAGCACCGACTGAAATACCGAGAAATCGCACAGGTAAACGTCGGTGAGGCTCGCCTCGAGCTCGAGCTGCTCCGGGGGTGGCGGATTGGGCGCGCAGCGCCTCATGCCCTCGAGCGAAATTCTGCATGCATTCCAGTAGAGAACATCCGCTGCCGCGAGCGCGTCGAGCGCCAGATAGCCAAGGCGCAGCAGCGAGACCGCATCCTCACGCGCCTCCGTCGCATCATGATAAGCCTCAAGAAAACCGTCCAGGTCCTGCGCGGACTCAGCATCCGCCACCGCCTGCCTTAGCTGACGCACCACCGGCACCGCTGAGACTGGACTGGACTCATCTAGCGCCGACGCCGGCGCATCCGGCCGATGAACGCCGAGTACGGGCACCACTAGAACCGAATGATGCGCCGTCAGCGCTCGACCGCTTTCCGACAGCAGCACGGGAGCGGGGACCTGACGAGCAGCACAAATCTCCTGAACGGTGTAGACAACTGCGTTTGCATATTCTGCAAGGCCGTACGCAATCGCTGAATCCGCGCTGCCGTAGTCGCCGCCATAGTTGACACCCAGGCCCCCACCGACATCGAGCAATCGAATCGAGAGCCCGCGCTCGCACAGGTCGGCATAGATCTGGGCCATCTCACGCACAGCGCTCTTCAAGGCCGCAATATCCGCGATCTGGCTGCCAAGATGGAAATGCAGCAGCTCGAGAGAGGATGCCTCTCCGCGAGACTCGAGATCGCTGACCAAACGAACGAGCTCAGGCGCCGTCAGACCAAACTTGGAACGGGATCCGCCCGACTCAAACCAGCGCCCGGCGCCGCGCGTCGAGAGCTTGATGCGTACGCCAAGACGGGCCCGCATGCGGCGCGCACTGGCAAGCGTCACCAGCTCCTCGTACTCCGAATACTTCTCGATCACAGGCAGCACCGACATACCGAGCATCTGCGCCGACAGAATCAGCGACAGCATCGCTGCATCCTTTACCCCGTTGCAGATGAGCAGCCGATCGCTACCGACAAGCGGCAGCGCGGCGACCAGCTCGGGTTTTGATCCACACTCAAGACCCAGCTGCCAAGGCGTACCAGCGTCGAGAATCTCCTCGACCACTTCCCGCAGTTGGTTCACCTTGATCGGATAGATCGCCTGGTAGCGGGAGGCGTAGCCGCTCGCGCGTATCGCCTCGGCGAACGCCTCGTTGAGACGATCTACACGAGCTTTCAGGATGTCCTGAAAGCGAATCAGGAGCGGGGCCGAGAGTCCTTCAGCACGCGCAGCAGCCACGACCGCCGCGATCTCGATCTCAAGCGCGGTATCCGGCCCTGGGCGCGCGACCACGCGTCCCGCGGCGTTGACACCAAAGAACCCTTCGGACCAAACGTCCATCGCGTAGAGCTCTGCGGCCTGCGCGGGGCTCCAGCCGGAACCGCGCCTGGCGAACGGGCTCAACGTCGCAAGGTTCCGAGCAAGCCCCTGAGGGCAGTCACGAACGCGAGCGGCTGATCGAGAAAGAGATGATGCTGGGCGTCCGGCAGAGCAACCGCCGGAAACTCCTGTGGCACGAGCTCGCGCATGTAGTCCAGCGTGCGCGAGGAAAAGAGCTCGCTATCCGCGCCGTAAATCAGCCCAAGGGGCAGGCGCAGCGCCCGATACTCGTCTGGCGTGCGCAGCACATCCTTCATGCTGCTGGGCAGATCCTCATCAAACTTCCAGGCCCAGCCCCCGCCGTCCACCGGAACCAGCGAATGACGCGCGATGTACTCGAGGATGTAGGTGTTCGCGCACGGCTGCGGTGGCTGCAGACGAAAGCGCGCCAGAGCGGTTTCGCGATCGGGATAGGCCTTTGCGCGACCGCCCATCTGGGTACGCTCCGGCGGCGGATCGTCCGGGTGCCGGATACCGGAATCGACGAGCACAAGCCCGCCAAACCGATCCGGAAACAGACCCGCCGCCTTGACCGACATGTAGCCGCCGAAACTGTGCGCCACCAGGATCACGTCCGAGCCAAAACCCGCATGATCGCAGACCGCCCGAATTTCCTCCGCCCAGGTGGTTCCGGTGTATTCGTAGCGGTAATCCGAATCGCCCATGCCGGTCAGATTCATCGCCGCGCAGCGATAGTCCGGCTGAAACTGCGGCGCGATGAAGTCCCACCAGTGGGAATGCGCGTTCATGCCGTGGATAAAGAGCAGTGGCGGCGCGTCCGGCGGTGCGTCGCGCCACTGCTGATAAACCACGTCGCAGTCGTCCACTTCTACCCGGCGCTCGTCCCAGGGCGTTTCCACCGCGGTGAAGAACCAATCCGGAATGGACGGACGCTCCGGATCCCGATCCCATCGCGCCATAGCCTGCCCCTCTGCGTTAGAGCGCGCCGAAACGCTTCAGATGGAAATCAGCGTTACCAAACAGCGTGTCGATGGTCGTCAGCCGCTTGAAGTAGTGGCCCACCGCGAGCTCGTCGGTCATGCCCATACCACCGTGCAGCTGCACCGCGCTCTGGCCGACGAATCGACCCGACTTGCCCACCTGCACCTTGAACGCCGACACGGCCTTCTGCGCCTCGGGACCGTAGCCCTCGCTCATACGCATCGCAGCCATGAACATGAGCGACTTCGCCTGTTCGTGCTCCATGAACATGTCGACCATGCGGTGTTGCAGCACCTGGAACTTGCCGATGGGCTGACCGAACTGCTCCCGCGTCTTGCAGTATTCGACCGTCGTCTTGTACAGCACTTCCATGGCGCCGACCGCTTCCGAACCCACCGCAAGGATCGCTTCGTCGATGACCTGCTCGAGCACGGCAAGACCGCCGCCAACGCTGCCGAGCACGGCATCGGCACCCACATGAACCTGTTCGAAGGAGATTTCCGCCGCGCGCAGCCCGTCCACCGTGGGATAGTCGCGGCGGCTGATGCCCGCCGTCGCCGTGTCAATGATGAGGAGCGTCACGCCGTCACGATCGCGCTGCGCGCCCGCGGTGCGCACCGGCACCACCAGAAAATCCGCTGCGGGGCCGTTCAGCACCACCGCCTTGTGGCCATTCACCACAAAGCCTTCACCCTCGGCGCGGGCCGTGGTGGTGATATCGGCGAGATTGAACCGCGCCTGTGGTTCGACATAGGCGAGGGCGCCCTGCAGCGAACCATCGATCACGCCCGCGAGATAGCGACCCTTCTGCGCCGCGTTGCCGGCAATCTTGATGGCGCCGCCCGCCATAACCACCGTGGGCACAAACGGCTCGACCACCAGCCCTTTACCGAACTGTTCGAGCATGATCATGAGATCGATCGCGCCACCTCCGAAGCCACCGTCGGACTCGGGGAAGGTCACGCCAAGCCAGCCGAGTTCCGCAAAGGTCTGCCAGTGCGTGCGGCTGAAACCGTCGCTGCCGTGCACCAGTTTCTGGCGGGAGGCGAAGTCGTAATCGTTCTGGATGAAGCGCGACACGCTGTCCTGCAGCAGTGTCTGTTCCGCGGTCAGAGAAAAGTCCATGGCGTCCCTCAATAGCCGACGATGTGGGAGCGTCAGCGCCGCGCCGCCCTCACGGCGCGGATTCGGAATCCGCTGACGCGGGGATTACGGCCAACACCCGCAGCGCGCTTTCGATTGCCGTGCCGTCATCGGCACGGAGCGCAGACCGCAGGGCGGACAGCAATCCGTGATGCCCGATCGGCCCCTCGTTGTGCAGGAGCTCGGGATCAGCATCTACTGAAGCATAGTAGCCGAAACTATCCACGAGTAGCGCTTCGAGCGTGTCGCGCGCGTAAGTCAGACGCTCGCGAAGAACGGCGGCAATCGCCGCGGGGGCGTGCCCCGCCGCCAACCGCTCGGCAAGCGCTTCGAGTCCGATCAGCGTGACGTCGAGTTCGGCGCGGCGCCGCTGCCAGGCGGGATCCGCATCGAGAGCGCCGTCATCCCCCGGCAAATCCGACGCAACACGATCGAGCGCCTCCATTGCCGACGCAAGATGCAGCCCGGAGGTCGGTTCAGACAGCACCGTTTGCACCAGCGCGCCAAGCTCTCGCTGCCCGCTCCCGGGCTCACCCAGCCGCTGCGCGATTCCATCCGCGACGGCCGTTTGCAGCGGCGGCAGTTCGACGACCGCCGAGCGAGCAGAGCGCGCGCGAACAACGCCCGGAGCGCGCAGGTTGACCACGCAGAGGGTTGTCGCGTACTCCGCCGACTGGGTGCCGGGCTGCTCTTGCTCCGGCAGCAACGTCAGCAGCAGGTCTGAAGCGTTCGCACCGGGCACGCGCTGCGTGCGCCCAATCGCTCCCAAGCCGCCGCCGATCGGGTCCCAGTCTTCAAGCGACAGGCAGCAGCGCGTCTTGAGCTTGCGGATGCCGGGTAACCAGCGCGCGCGCTGGGCTGCGGTACCCGCTTGCAACAGAGCCGGTCCCGCCCAGTGCGTCGCGACCGCATCGGGCAAGGGCGCAAGCGCCGCAGCGAGTTCGCGCCGCCAGAGATAACGCTCGCGCAACGACCAGCCGGTGCCGCCCTCGGACACCGGCCAGTGCGGCACCGCAAACCCTGCCGCTACAAGGGCCTGGAACCAGCGGTCACGCTTCACCAAGGCTGACGCGCCGGCCTGCTGCCCGGACCAATGCGCATCGATGAACGTCCGCGCAACCTGGCAAAACCGGTCTTCTTCCAGCGTTGGAGTTCGTTTCATTCGCGGCTCTCGCGGGTCACTGTCCAAACCGTCTGGGTGCAAATCCGCTGCGATGTCGGCACCATTACGATAGCGCCTGCGGAAACAGTCACGCCCGCGGAAATAAACGGAGCACCCATGGCCTACCAGACGATCAAATACGATGTCGAGGACGGCATCCTGACGCTTACCCTGTCGCGCCCCGAGCGCCTCAACGCGTTCACCGGCGACATGATGAACGAGATGATCGACGCATTCGATCGAGCGGACAATGACGATAGCGTCCGCGCCATCATCGTCACCGGCGACGGCCGTGCGTTCTGCGCAGGCGCTGATCTCGGCGCGGGTGGCGACACCTTCAACTCCGACGCACGGGGCAATCGCGCCACCGGTATTCCCCGCGACGGCGGCGGTCTTCTCACGTTACGCATCTACGAACTTCGCAAGCCGATTATCGCCGCCGTGAACGGCCCCGCGGTTGGCGTCGGCGTCACCATGACGCTGCCCATGGACATTCGGCTCGCGTCGGATAACGCGCGTTTCGGTTTCGTCTTCGCGCGCCGCGGTATCGTGCCGGAAGCCTGTTCCAGCTACTTCCTGCCCCGCGTGGTCGGCATCAGCCGCGCGCTGGAGTGGTGCTACAGCGGTCGCGTCTTCACGGCAGCCGAGGCGCTCGAAGGCGGCCTCGTACGCGCGGTGTATCCGAAGGACGAGCTGCTACCCGCCGCCCGCGCGATTGCGCGCGAGATCGCGGACAACACGTCCCCCATCTCCGTGACCCTCGTGCGCCACATGATGTGGCGCATGCTGGGCGCCGACCATCCGATGG
>JBMTYG010000009.1:0-47686 GCA_049454295.1 Pseudomonadales bacterium | reverse complement strand
ACGCCGACCTGATGGCGTCGCGCGGACCGTAGTAGCGTCAGCCGAGTACAAGCTCGGCGACGGTGCGCAGTTCCGCCGCGCTGCGCGGTGACACGAGCAGGGAGGTCACGGGGGTCTCGCGCCACGCTGCCAAACGTTCGCGGATACGCGCAGCCGGCCCCACCAGCGCGATCTCGTCCGCCAATTGGTCGGGTACCGCCCGCGCCGCATCCTCCTTGCGTCCTGCGAGGTAGAGATCCTGAATCTTGTTAGCCTCGGCCTCGAAGCCCATGCGGCTCACGAGCTCTTTGTGGAAATTGCGATCCTTGGCACCCATGCCGCCCACATAGAGCGCGAGCATGTGTTTGATCGGCATAAGCCCCGCCTGGATGTCGTCGGTGATCCTCACCACGATCCCCTGCGCGATTTCAAAATTGGGCTTTGCGTTTGAGAGTGAGGGCGCGTAGACCTCCTGGCGGAACGGCGAGTAGTAGAGCGGAAGCCAGCCATCCGCGAGCTCGGCGGCTAGCGCCACGTTCTTTGGCCCTTCAGCGCCAAGAAATATCGGCAGATCTTTGCGCAGCGGATGCACGATGGGTTTCAGCGGCTTGCCAAGGCCCCAGGCGCCTTCGCCTGCGTAGGGCAACGGATAGTGCGGACCCGCGTTAGCCACAGGATTTTCCCGTTCGAGCACTTGTCGTATGATCGAGATGTACTCGCGCGTGCGTGCGAGAGGCTTTGAGAACGGCTGACCGTACCAGCCCTCGACGACTTGTGGGCCGGAAACGCCGAGCCCGAGAATGACTCGCCCCTTCGAAAGATGATCGAGCGTTAGCGCGGCCATGGCGGTCGCAGTGGGCGTGCGTGCGGACATCTGGCATACCGCAGTGCCGAGCCGAATGCGCGACGTCTGGCTGCCGATCCATGCAAGCGGGGTCAGCGCGTCGGAGCCATAGGCTTCCGCGGTCCACACCGAGTCGAAACCCAGTCGTTCAGCTTCCTGAACCAGTTCGACCACGTCTGTCGGTGGTTGCGAGCTCCAGTAGCCGAGCTGCAATCCGAGTTTGAGATCCGCCATGTCGTCGCTCCGATATGAGAGGCAGCGAGTATATGCGAGCACTCGTGACGCTGTGTCGAGCCGGAGCGGCTGGCCAATGTCATGGGTGCTGCGGCCGAACTGCCCGGCGACGGTCGCCGATCGGGTGATGAACATTGAGGGCTATTCGGGGCTCGGGTATAGTTCTGTGGTCGAACGCGGGTGAGGAGCGTTCGGCGTCTGTCGGTCGACGGTGCGTCGCAAGGTGCTATGACTCGCTTTTCCACGAATCAGGTCGCCGAGCTTATCGGATTGAATGCGCCGCAGATTCGTCGCTGTGTGCAACGCGAATTGATTAATCCTGAGCGCGGTCGCGCTGGGGAATTCCGCTTCGAGTTTCGTGATGTTGTCCTGCTGCGAACGTGGAAGCGTCTGCTTGATGCTCGCGTATCCGCGCAGCGCGCGTCACGGGCGCTTGGACAACTTCGGTCGCAGTTATCCGCTTCGCAAACCCTGTCGGGGATCCGCGTGCTCGCCGTGGGCTGCAGTGTGGTGACGCGCGCTGATCAGGCGCTGTGGGAAGCGGAAACCGGGCAGGGTTGCTTTGATTTTGAGCCCGCCGATAGCGTTGGTGAGATTACTCGCATTGATCCCGAGTCCGTGATCCTGCTGCGCGAACTCGACGGTTTCGACAGTGACGCCTGGTACAACCTGGGGCTCGATCTGGAGGACGTTGATGCGGCAAGGGCGGCAGAAGCCTATCGCCGTGCCATTGACATCGATCCGGCTAACGTGGACGCACATGTTAATCTCGGACGGCTTGCCCAGCTCGGAGGCGACCTGATGGAAGCCATTGATTGCTACCGTCGTGCGCTCGCCTTTGCGCCGTCCCATGCGCTCGCGCTGTACAATCTGGGGACGGTATACGACGAGCTCGACGAGTTTGAACAGGCTCTGCGGCTCTACATGCAAGCCGCGTCCGTGCCGGACGCTCACTTCAACTGTTCGCGGATCTTCGAGCGGTTGGGCGATCAGGTATCTGCCCGGCGCCACCTACGCAACTACGAGCGCATGTTAAACGCCTGAGTGCTGTCTAGGGCGTGCGTTTGCGCACGTACAGCACCAGCTCGTGATCGATAAGCTCGAAGCCGTGCTCCTCGGCGATTTCCCGCTGCAGCCGCTCAATGCGCTCACTCATGAATTCCATGACCTGCCCGGTATCAACGTCGACCATGTGGTCGTGGTGCTCGTCGGGAGTGAGTTCGTAGACAGCGTGCCCGTCATCGAAGTTGTGACGCGATACGATATTCGCAGCTTCGAACTGGGTGAGCACTCGATAGACCGTCGCCAGCCCGACCGACTCGTCGGTCTCCATGAGCTTTCGATACACGTCCTCTGCGCTCAGGTGGTGGGGCGTCGCGCGCTCGAGAATCTCGAGCACTTTGACGCGCGGGAGCGTGACCTTGAGTCCCGCTCGACGAATGTCGGCTACCGGCACCGTCATCCCCTGTGTAGGAATCTGACGAGCAGTATCGCACAGAGGCGCGCCGGGAGGCAGGTTGGATAGAATGGCGCGCCAAGGCGAGTGAATATCCAATGATCGGAGGGGCGAGATGAGCGATCTTCGGGGCAAGGTGGCAGTCGTGACTGGCGCCAGTCGGGGCGTGGGCAAGGGAATAGCCGAGGGGCTGGCAGAAGCCGGTGCTACCGTGTACGTGACCGGTCGCAGCGAGAGTTTCGCGAATCCGCCGGCGCCGCGGACCATTCAAGCTACTGCGCGACGGGTGAATGAACTGGGTGGACACGGCGTTGCGGTTCGGGTGGACCACGGGTCGGATGCCGAGGTGAAGGCACTCTTTGAGCGCGTGGCACGCGAGCAAGGGCGGCTCGATATCCTGGTAAATAACGCCTACAAGATTCCTGACCCGCCTGCCTGGGGCGGCGGCTTCTGGCAGCACCCGATCTCTGTCTGGGACGATCAGTGCGGTATCGGCCTGCGTGGTTACTACGTGTCCGCGGTCTACGCGGCGCCGCTCATGGTCGAACGTGGCAGCGGGCTCATCGTGAACATCTCCTCCGCCGCCGGCAAGCAATACATATTTAGCGCCTCTTACGGCGTGTGCAAGGCAGGCGTCGATCGCATGGCGCGGGACATGGCGATCGAATTGGAGCCGCACGGCGTAGCGGCACTCTCGCTCTGGCCGGGCGCTGTCAAGACCGAATTTATTCTCGACGCCGTCGAGAAGGGCGCGGCTGCATTCGATCTTGAGACCGCCGAGTCACCGCGCTTCACCGGGCGCTGCATCGCAGCCCTGGCGCAGGATCCCAGCATCATGGGCAAAACAGGCGGTATCTATCAGGTTGCGGAACTCGCGACCGAGTACGGCTTTACCGATCCTGATCGGGAGATGTCCGCATGATCGAGCGCGAAGTCGATGTGCGCACGGCGGATGGCGCAATGAACACATTCATCGTGCATCCGGATGAGGCGGGGCCACATCCCATCGTATTGTTCTTGATGGATGCCCCGGGCAAGCGCGAGGAACTGCACGATATGGCGCGGCGTCTCGCCAGCGTGGGCTACTATGTCATGCTGCCGAATCTGTACTACCGGCGTGTCCGTAACTTTGTGATGAGTCCGGAGTCTCGCGCTGAGATGATGGCGCACATGAATTCGCTATCCAATGCCATGGTTTGCGCCGATGCGGCGGCGTTGCTTGCGCACGCTGAGGAAGATCCCGCCGCAGGTCAGGGTCCGGTGGGCTGCGTGGGTTATTGCATGAGTGGACCCTTCGCGTTTGCGCTCGCTGCGGCGCTGCCCGAGCGCATTGCTGCGGCCGCGTCATTCCACGGCGTCAGGCTCTGCACCGAGGCGGTCGACTCGCCGCACCGGGATGCAGGACGGATTCGCGGGGAACTGTACTTTGGATGCGCCGAGACCGATGAATGGGCGCCGCCCGAGATGATCGATGCGCTTGGTCAGGCTTTGCGCGCGAGCGGCACTCGGCATCGCATCGAGTGGTATCCAGGCACTGCGCATGGCTTTGTGTTCCCGCAGCGCCCGGTCTACGTAAAGGCTGCCGCGGAACGCCACTGGGCGCGTTTGATCGCGCTCTTTGGTCGCAACCTCGCCGCCTGACCCGGCACCACGACTCGGTCAGTGTCCGCAGCGCAGGCTGATTGAGTGCATGAGACGGTTGCTGACGAATGATCCAAAGGGAGGCTGCGTGAGGTTCAGGATCGGCGCGAAGTTGATCGCGAAACCTCTGTTATCAGCGATAACAACTTTATCGCTTGCCAGTGTCTGCACCGCTGGCGAGCTCTCGGAAAGCAGTTCCCTCTATGTCGGAGCGTTTGGCGGTCTAGGCTCACTCGATGAAGTGAGCATGCAGCAGGTTGGCACGGTCGTTACCCCAAATCCCATTCCAGATATCGATGTGGACGCGAGGGGCTCTGCGGATAGCGTTGCGGCGTCTGTCGTTGGCGTCCAGCTGGGTTTCGAAGACAGGAAATCGTATGTCTTTTCTTCTCACGGGTGGCGTATCGGCATCGGTGCTGAGGTTGAGGGACTGTTGCTCAAGGCTGAACCCGAGGGTGGTCTGGATATAGATCCCTATTTATTGGGCACCCAGAATGTCTCACTACCCCTCGAGGTGGGCGTTGTTCTCGTCAATGCGGTATTCAATATCCGGGCGCCCCATTTGGTAGCCATGACCCCGTATGCGGGCTTTGGGTTGGGTTACGGAGCCGTCTTCATCGACGGTTCTGATTCCACCAACCCATCTGAGCCTGGAATAAATCATTTCAACTCTGCGCCGGATGCTTCCAGCGGTGGCCTGGCGTTTCAGGCCAAGATTGGCGTCAGGGCGGCGATCTTCAATAGTTGGTCCGTGTTCACGGAATTGAGGCACATACAGATCGCATCCACCGAGTTTAAGTTTGGTGACACCGACTACCCGGGAGAGCACCTGCCGACAACGAAATGGAATGTCGATCTTGGCAAACAGCAGTACAACCTCTGGGTCGCCGGCGTCAGCTACCACTTTTGATCTCTGACCCCGACCCCGCATTGGGGTCCGGTTAGTTGGGAATCTCAGACTCCGCAAGGCCAGCGAGCCCCGCCGCCTTGCGGATGCCAGCCCAGGTATTGTCATCGATGGGGATGCCCTCGCGACTGCGCAGTGCAAGGGTTTCGAGCTCTGGCTCTCCGGGCACGCGAACGCGATCTTGCCCGACTGCTGGCGTCGTCGAATGCAGGAACTCGGTCATGGCTTCCACCTCTGATCGAAATGCCTCCAGTCCGCCGAATGCGGCGGGATCAAGCACGAACATCAGCATGTGATTGACGATGGTACCGACGCGCGGCTTGCCGGGCTGAGCGGTCCACTCGCCGGCAAGAGCGCCGCCCAACAGTTCGCACATGACCGCGAGTCCATAGCCCTTGTGCCCGCCAAAGGGGCCGAGCGCGCCGAAGGGTTCCCGGTACATGACCGTCGGATCTGTGGTCGGTCGTCCTTCGTGATCCACCAGCGCGCCCTCGGGAACGCTGTCCCCCTTCATGTAAGCGACCCGGACTTTGCCGAGCGCGATCGCGCTCGTGGCCATGTCGAGCACCATGGGCTCGTGGCCGTCCCGCGGCACGACGCAGCAGAAGGGGTTGGTGGTCATGCGTCGATCGCGGCCGCCGAACGGTGAGACCTGCGGCGCATGCCCGACCACGTTGACGAAATGAACTGAAACATAGCCGGCTCTGCCGCAGCGTTCCCCGTACGCCCCGATGCGTCCCAGGTGATGACAGTTGCGCACCCCGACGCAGACCACGCCGGTTGAGCGAACCCGTTCGAGCGCAAGATCGGTCGCCTCGCGCCCGATCACCTGGCCGAAGCCCATGGCACCGTCGACCAGGAGCACGGCGCCGCTGTCACGCGTGACGCGTCCATGGGCGGCAACGTCCAGATGTCCCGCTCGAATATTGGCAACGTAGGCTGGGATCATGCCCACGCCGTGTGAGTCGTGGCCCTTTAAGTTGGCCTCTACGAGGTGGTCCGCTACCGCTCCCGCCACCTCAGCGGAGGCGCCGGTCTGTTCGAAGATCGCTGTGACAAAGCGGCGCAGTTCACCCGCTGCCAGGATCGTGGTCATGTCGGCGTCCCCCTTGGGTGTTGGCGTTGGGTCAGTCGGTACGAAGACCCTTGCTCGCGAGAAATTCCTGATTGAAAAGACGGGACTGATATTTTGCCCCGGTGTCGCAGAGAATAGTCACGATGGTATGGCCAGGTCCGAGGCGTCGCGCGGTGGCCATGGCCGCGCACAGATTGATGCCGGTGCTGGAGCCAAAAAACCAGCCCTCTTGGCGCAGCAGGCGATAAACCATGTGCACCATCTCTTGATCCGTCACCTGGACCGCATCGTCGATTTCCGTGCCAGCCAGGTTAGCGGTTATCCGAGAGTTGCCGATGCCTTCGGTGATCGACGGTCCTGGACTCATCTCCGGCGTGCCGTGCTTGACCCAATGGTAGAGGGCGCTACCCATGGGATCAGCGAGCACAATTTCGACGTCTCTGCGGCGGGATTTAAGGTAGCGACCGACGCCCGCAAGTGTGCCGCCAGTGCCCACGGCGGCAACAAATGCATCCACGCGACCAGCAGTTTGATGCCAGATTTCGGGTCCCGTGGTCTCCTCGTGCGCCAGCCGATTAGCGAGATTGTCAAACTGGTTTGCCCACACGGCATTGGGTACAGACGCGGCGTAACGACCCGCCTGATGCTGGTAATTCTCGGGGTTGGCGTACGGTACGGCAGGGAACAAGCGGACTTCGGCGCCCAGTGTGCGAAGCAGTTCAACCTTTTCCCGGGACTGAGTGTCTGGCATGAAGATCACGCAGTCATAGCCCCGCGCATTGCAGACGTGGGCCAGACCGATACCGGTGTTGCCTGCGGTGCCCTCAACCACGACGCCGCCCGGTTTGAGCGCGCCCGAGCGCTCGTGATCAGTGACCATCCAGAGCGCAGCGCGATCCTTGACCGAGCCACCGGGATTCATGAACTCGGCTTTGCCAAGGATCTCGCAGCCCGTTTCGGCTGAAAGCCCCTCGAGTCGGATCAAGGGCGTGTTGCCCACTGAACCCGCAAAGCCTGCCTTGATCTCCACGCCGCACCCTCGTCTGATCAGCACTTCAGCGGGCGATCATAACGTCGGGCTCGCGCGCCCACCAATCTCGGTGCTCTGCATCAGCTGATGGGCTGTGCAATGATGCGATGCGCCCGCTTCAGAGGTGAACAGATTGCGTGGGTGGGGCGGCGCTAGACGGAGTTTTTATGGCGCAACAAGTTCTCCTGGACAGCGCGGACGATGCGCGTATCAGCGCGGCGGGACTCGATCGGCTGGGTGTCGAGCGGCTGCTTGAGCGGGCGGGGCAAGAGGTTGTTGCCGCGGGTTTGCCCGCCGCTCAGATCGCCCTTGCCAGAGACGGCGCGGTGGTGTTCACGGCGAATTTCGGTGCCTCCCCGCCGGACGCGCTCTACAGCGTTTTTTCTGCCACCAAGGCGGTGACTGCGGCTGCGGTGTGGCGACTGCTAGATGCCGGTGAGTTGCGAGAGGATGAGCGCGTCAGCAGCATCATTCCTGCTTTTTCGTCCAACGGTAAGGATGCCGTCACAGTCGAACAGCTGCTGACCCATACCGCGGGTTTTCCCCATGCGCCGTTCCGTCCCCTGGATTGGCTCGACGCGGAGCGACGCAGCGCGCGCTGGCGGCAGTGGCGATTGAGCTGGGCGCCAGGTTCGCGCTACGAATACCACCCGACCTCATCCATGTGGGTCCTGGCGGAGATTATTGAACGGCGTTCCGGTCGCGCCTTCACCGAGTTTGTGCGCGATGAGGTGCTCGATCCGCTTGGCCTGTCGGATCTCTACCTCGGGTCTCCATTGCCACGCAACGACCGTGTTGTGCCATGTGCACTCGTGGGTGTGCCACTCACGGCAGCGGACTATGCGCGACTCGATCTGCCTGAGCCGCCGATCACGGAAGTGACCGAAGCAGCCATCGAGAGTTTTAATGACCCGGTGATTCGCGCGGTGGGCGTCCCAGGTGGTGGTGCGGTCACGTCGGCGGCCGACCTTGCCCGCTTCTGGCAGGCGCTTTTGCACGGCGGCTCGGGCGGGCGCTCACTGTGGGCCGCCGCGCTGCGCGCGGCGGTGACACGGGTTCGGACCGGCGAATTTCGCGATCCCGTGCACGGTCGCCTTGCCAATCGTGGACTTGGGGTCGTCATCGCCGGGGACGATACCCGCATCTGGCGCGGCTTCGGACGCAACAACGGGAAAGCGGCGTTCGGTCATAACGGCGCCGGCGGACAGATCGCATGGGCCGATCCGTCGACGGGTCTATCTTTTGCGTTCCTGACCGGTGGTCACGACCGCAACACGGTGCGGGAGGCCGCGCGGGGCGTCGCGCTGTCTACCTTGGCTGCGCTCTGCGCAGGCAGAGGCGCCGGTCGCAAAGCCACCGACTGATACATCAGCCAACAACCGCGCTAGAATCCGCGCGCAGGCGCTAGACGTCTCTGCTATCCCGGGGGGCTTTCATGTTGCTGTGGCTGGTCGTCGCCTACCTGGCGGTTTCTATTGGCATCGGGCTCTACGCCGCAACGCGCGTGCACGATGCGCGCGACTACATCGTCGCTGGGCGTAATCTGCCATTTGTCTTTGTGTTGGCAATGGTGTTTGCCACGTGGTTCGGCGCGGAGACCGTGCTCGGCATCTCTGCGACGTTCATTCAGGAAGGCGCGCGGGGACTGATTTCAGATCCGCTCGGTGCGTCGCTTTGTCTCGTGCTCTTCGGTCTGATATTTGCCCGTCCGCTGTATCGCAAGAATCTGCTGACACTCGGTGACTTCTTTCGTGCCCGGTACAACCGACCTGTCGAGGTCGTGCTCTCGTTGTGCATCGTGGTGTCGTATTTGGGCTGGGTCAGTGCGCAGATGATGGCTCTTGGCGTGGTCTTCAGCGTGTTGTCCGACGGCGTCATCGATCGTCAAACCGGTATCGTCATTGGCTCGCTGGTAGTGCTTACCTACACCCTTCTTGGCGGGATGTGGTCCGTGGCGCTCACGACTCTCGTGCAAATGATCATTATCGTGATCGGGCTTTTGTATGTAGCGTGGTACGCGGGCGAGCTGGCAGGGGGCGCTGGTGTTGTATTCGCCAAAGCGGCCGCGGATGGCAAGCTCGAATGGCTGCCGGCGCTCGATGCCGTGGACCTGATTAGCTGGGTCGGAGCGCTCGTGACGATGGCGTTGGGGTCGATTCCACAGCAGGACGTATTTCAGCGCGTCAATTCGTCGCGCAATGAGACGATTGCGGTCTGGGGCACGGCGATGGGTGGGGCGTCCTATTTCTTGTTTGCCGCCGTGCCGCTGTTCCTGGCTTATTCTGCAACGCTGATCGATCCCGGGCTGGTGAACCGCTATCTCGAGACGGATTCGCAGCTCATCCTGCCGAACCTTGTCGTCAACCATATGCCGTTTTTTGCCCAGGTGGTGTTCTTCGGAGCGCTCTTGTCGGTGATCATGAGCACGGCCTCCGGCACGTTGCTTGCGCCGGCGGTGACATTCTCGGAGAACGTGCTGCGCGGATTTTTGCCCCGCATGACCGATCGGCAAATGCTGCTCGCCACTCGGGGCTCCGTGACCGTTTTCAGTCTGGTGGTATTGAGCTATGCCTTGTCCACCGGGGACTCGATTCATCAGATGGTCGAAAACGCTTATCGCATCACGCTCGCGGGCGCGTTCGTTCCGCTGGTTGCGGGCCTGTTCTGGCGTCGCGCCAATAATCTTGGAGCAGGGCTATCCGTTGGTCTCGGGCTGGGCGTCTGGCTGGTGGCAGAAATGCTGGTGCCCGATGGGATTGTGGAGCCGCACTTGTATGGTCTTGGCGCGAGCGCGGTCGGCATGCTGATTGGGGGAGTGGTGGGTGCGCCAGGTCAGTATGCTGCGCCGGCGGGGCATCAGGCGACCGATCAGGCGGTGGATCTGGGCTAAGTGAGAGGGGCAGGGTCGGAGCCGTCTTTATTGCAGCGGGCTCCGGCGCCTGCACGAGGAAAACGCGTGAACTCAGGCGCGGGTGCCGCTGAAGCTTGCGTTGCCGAACATGCCGAGTTTCACGTTGCCGCTGATCTTGTCGCCGTCTACCGTCGCGGTGAATTCAAGGGTCATCGGCATCGGGCTGGTCATCTGCGCCTTCCAGGACAGATTGTTGCCGTCGGCTTTGCCGTCGGTCAGGGCCATTTCGCCCTGCGCGCCGACCATCTTGCCGCTCAGCTCGCCACCGCTAGTGGTGAGGATCAGCGTGCCGTTCTGTGCGCCCATGGGTGTGTTGATTGTGGTATTCCAGCTGCCGTCTGCGCTCATTGTCCGTCTCCGTTTGGTTCCCTGTCGGGATTAGGCTGTCGATCTCCGGTACCGTTGCGATCTGGCCCGGTCGATGCGCTGGCACAGCGGTGCTGGGCCCGACGCGCGGTTGAAAGTATGGCATAGACCCTGTGAGCATCGGCAGACTCAACGAAGGTCCGCTGCACCGGGCGCTCAAGGACCGCTATGCCTCCCCAGGCGCACAGCAGGAGGTGCCGCTCGACGGATTTGTCGCTGATCTGGTTGAAGCGGATGCGCGGGTGGTCGAAATTCAGACCGGCGGCTTCAGTCGTATCCGGCGCAAGCTGAACAAGCTGCTCGACAACCACCGCGTATTGCTTGTTCATCCGATTGCCGCGGTGCGATATATCCACTGGCCGATCGCGCCGGAAGACGATCAGCCGCGAAAGCCACGCCGATCGCCCCGGCGCGGCATGCTGGCAGATGTGCTGCGGGAACTGGTGAGCATGCCGACCATGGTTGATCACACGGGATTTGAGCTCGATGTCCTTCTGGTGGCTATCGATGAGTTTCGCGAGCCAGTCGTGCGCCGAGGACGAGATAGTTTTCGTGTCGTTGAGCGCAGGTTGATTGAGGTTCTGGGCGCGCTGCGCGTACGGTCATCCTGGGATCTTTTTCAACTGCTCCAAGGCCCCTTGCCCGAGGAGTTTTCCACCGCGGACATCGCCCGCGCACTGGGGGCAAGTCGGCGCGTGGCGCAGCAGTTCGCCTATTGCGTGCGGACGGCTGGTTGTATTGAACAGGTCAACAAACGTGGCAACGCGGTGATCTATAGGCTGAGCGTCCGGAAAGCAGAGTTGCCTCCCGCGCTGATCCCTGATCAATCGGTGTTTCCCGAGGAATACCGGTAGAAATACGTTGGTTGACAGCGTGCAACATCTGTAACAATCTCGTTACGGGGGAGGAGAAGCTTCGCGTGCGGTGCGTGGTCAGTGCTCAAGCATTGTCGCGGGTCGCGTCCTGTTCCCTCAGCTTTGTGGCTACCAGGCTCTGAGCCAGTGGACTCGGTGCTCGTGGACGTCGGTTGGTTTCCGCCGTCTGAGTGACCGGTGAAAGGTTGGGTAGGAGGGTTCATGCAATCTCGCAAGTTTTTTGGAGGATCGCTCGTCCTTGCGGCGCTGGGTGCGCTCAGTGCGCCTGCCGCCTTCGCGGAAGGGGCGATCGAGGAAGTTGTCGTCACGGGTTCTTACATTCGCGGAACGCCGGAAGACGCGGCGCTGCCGGTGGATGTGATCGACGCGGCGGAAATGGAGGCGCGCGGTGCGCCGACGGCACTCGATCTCATTCGGGCTATGCCTTACGTAACCGGCATCCTCGGCGAATCCAACCAATTTGGTGCTAACCAGGGCACGATTGGTACCGGTAACGTCAACCTGCGTGGTCTCGGCGGCATGCGCACCCTGGTGCTTATGAACGGTCGGCGCACCACCTACACGCCAGCGGAAGGTCCGGCGGGCGTCGATACCAACCTGCTGCCACTGGCAGCCATCGGCCGTGTCGAGGTGCTGAAGGACGGCGCGGCAGCAATCTACGGCTCCGACGCCATCGCGGGCGTTGTTAACTTCATCACCCGTCGCGATCTCGACGGACTCGAGTTAGGTGCCGAGTACCGCGCCATTGATGAGTCGGATGGCGACTGGACCGGCAACATCAACTGGGGCTGGGTGGGTGATCGCTCTAACGCGCTCATCTCTTATGGCAAGCAAACGCGCGCCGAACTTAGCACGACGGATCGCGATTGGGCGTTCTTTGGTGCAGAGGGATATACCAAGAACCCGACGGGCTGGTCTTCCTTTGGTCTGCCCGGCAACTTCATCCCGCGCGCAGGCGCAACCAATGCGACTGCGCTGGCAGGGTTCCAGCGTGACGCCAACTGTACTGAACTGGGTGGTTATGCGAACACAGCCAGTACGCTCCCTGTCTGCCAGTTCTCCTATGTGCCTTTTGACAACCTGGTCGAGGAAACGGAGCAGCAACAGCTCTACGGCGAACTCAATTCGGAGATCGCGGACGGCGTCGAGCTGCACCTGGAAGGACTGTGGGCAGAGACCATTCTGCCGAACTACCGCACCTCGCCGGGTTACCCGCCGCTCACGGGACCGAACGGTCCTGGCGTGTTCCAGTTTGCCGTACAGAGCGATCCGCTGTGCGCGACAGCGTTCTGTAATAACCCCGGCGCCCTCACTGCGCTAAGCCAGGCAGGTCTTTCTGATGCCGTTCAAGGAGCGACGCGCAATATTGGGCTCGGCTTCTGGCGGCCTCAAGGTTGGGGTGGCGTTCCTGAGCTCACGGGCGGAAACGGCAGCCAGCTCAACCGCAACACGTTCGACATGGAGCGTTATTCGGCTGGCCTCAAGGGCACCTTCTCCGATGGCTGGGCTGAAGGCATTGGCTGGGACGTGGCGCTGACCTATTCAAATTCCGAGCACACTCGAACCGGCGTCGACACGGTGATTGAACGTCTGCAATCCGCTCTGAACGGTCTTGGCGGACCGAACTGCAATGGCATCGCTTATGGATTGCCGGGCTCGACCTGCCAGTTCTATAACCCGTTCTCGAACGCGATCGCGCGCAACTCGACCCTCGGATTCTCGAATCCGGGCTTTGTTGCCGCTAATGCCAACTCGGCTGAAGTGAAAGACTGGATGATCGAGCGCTGGACGGTGACCCAAGAGCAGTCACTTTTCGTCGTTGACGCCGTGTTGAATGGCGAGATCAGCGCGATCGAACTGCCGGGCGGTAACATTGGTTGGGCTTTCGGCGGCCAGTACCGCAAAACTGACTACGAGAATTCCCTTGACAATCCTTTAGTTGACTCACGTATCCAACCGTGTATTTCGGCGGATGGCGTGCCCGGCGAGGGCAACTGCAAAATTCCAACGGGTCCGTTTATCTTCCTCGGACAATTCATCCCGACGCAGCTTGACGAGTCGGTGAATGCGTTGTTTGCCGAATTTGCGCTGCCGATACTCGACAACCTGGAAGCTCAGCTCGCTGTGCGTTGGGAAGATTACGGTGGCGAAACGGGCGACACGATTGATCCGAAGCTCTCGCTACGTTGGCAGGCCACAGATTGGCTGGCGTTGCGTGGATCGGCGGGCTCGACATTCCGTGGCCCGACGCCGCTCAACCGCTCAATTCTGGCGACAGGTCTGCAAAGCGTTACCGCGGCGGGCTCCACGTTTAAGGCGATCGACAACGTCGGTGACCCTGGGTGGTCGCCGGAAAACGCGGATACCTTCAGTGTCTGCTTGATCTTCCAGTTCGAGCAATTCGAGGCGATTGTTGACTACTGGAGCTATGAATTCGAAGACCAGATCACGACGGTCCCTTATGACGCCATTGGCAACGCGGTGGGTAATGGTCAGAGAACCGGTAACTTGCCGGTCGACTGCAGCCACCCCTTGCGCTACCTGGTGACATTCAGCAACAACGATACCTGTACCCAGGGCACAACGGTGGGTGCGGATATCCAGCGCATCAAGACCTTTGTGATCAACGGCTCACCGGTCAACATCAACGGCTTTGACGTGTCGCTCAAGTATGACTTTGGCGATCTGTTTGGGCTGGGTGGTCAACTGACCGCCGGTCTCGACACCACGCTCATGACTGAATACGAAGTTGAAGGGCTGACCTACGGTGGAGCGGAGGTGTTCAAGACCTACAGCGCCGAAGGCTATGCCAACCAGAAGCGCTTCCCAGGCATGCTGTCGGAAATGCGTGCGATCGCGAACCTGAACTACTCCCAGGGACCGATCAACGCGCGCTATGAACTGCGCTACGTGGAAGGCGTTGAGGATGACCGAGGCCCAGGTGCGGCGGTTAATTCGTCGGGCGCAACGGTACCCGTGAACTTTGGCGTTGATGTCGATGACTATTACGTCCACAACCTCTATTTCAACTGGAACGCGCCTTGGGATACCACGGTATCGCTCTCCATCGTGAACCTGTTGGATGAAGACCCGCCGGAAGTTCGCCATGAGATCAACTACGATCCCTACATTGGCGACCCGCTGGGTCGTACCTTCGAACTCGGCATCAAGAAATCTTTCTCGAGGAACTGATGCCTGAATGAGTGTCCGCACGGGAAACCCGTTGCGGACGTTACCCGTCCGTCGCCCCGCTCAGGGGCAGACGGCGGGTCTTCCGCTACCGTCCTCGACAATGCCGTCCTGGTTGCTGTCCTGGCCGAGCCGTGTGCGACCTTGCGCATTCAAGATCACGATCCTTGCGCCCTGAGCATTATTCGGCGCTCTGCAGTAGGTAAAGCTCCCGTTCTGTGCCGCGGTGTACCCGCTCGGGGTAAATCGGAGAAACGTCCGATTGCGAAACGCTCGCCAGTAAAGTCGCCCCTGGTCAAAACCGGCCAGCCGCTTGAGCAGCGTGTCTGCCTGATCCTGCCGCCCGTTCGCGTTTTCGTCCAGGAACAGCAGCGCGCCGTCATGCCAGCTGTCTCGGGGACCGCATTGGGGCCCGGCGCCGGGGCAGAGCAAGGTGGGCTGCCGCAGCGAAATTGCGCTGCTTCGAGCGAGGGTAATGGCGATTACCATCTGGTTTAGAGCAGCTCGGGATCGACTGTCATCGACCAGCTGGGTGAGGCTGTGAAGGCCAGCGCCGAGTAGCAGCGCCGCGATCGTTAGCGCGATCAGGATTTCAATCAGTGTGATACCGCCGCGTTGAGTAACCATGGCGAGTAGTTAAGCGCCATGGCCGATCCGAACATGTCAGCGAGTGCACAGTAAGCCGCTACGAGGCAGGCGAGTCAGGGGGTGGGAAAAGCGACCGCGAGCACGTCATTCAGATGGTCGGCAAGCGTAAACACCATCGATTCGCGCACGCTTGCAGGCAGTTTCGCTAGATCAGCCGCGTTGTCTCGCGGCAGCACCACCTGTCGAATGCCTGCCCGGTGCGCGGCCAGCACTTTTTCCTTGATGCCGCCGACGGGAAGCACAATGCCGGAGAGCGTGAGCTCCCCGGTCATCGCGAGATCGGGTCGAACCGGCACGTGTCGATAGGCGGAAACCAGTGCGGTTGCCATGGTGACGCCCGCTGAAGGCCCGTCCTTGGGAACAGCCCCCTCAGGAACATGCACATGTACACCCTGGCTTTCGATCGCGGCTCGGTCGAGCTTGAGTCCCTCGGCCGCCGACCAGAGATAACTGCGCGCTGCTCGCGCCGATTCTTGCATCACCTGACCAAGGTGGCCGGTGAGGGTCACTTTCTCGTCTTTACTGGTCAGCGTCGCCTCGACATAAAGCACATCGCCGCCGACTTCGGTCCATGCGAGCCCAGCCGCAACGCCCGGCGTCAACGTTGCTCGGAACGGATCGCGTTGGAATTTCTCCGGCCCAAGCAGCGCAGACACGGTATCGACATCGATCTCAGACGCAAACGGTGAATCGCTGACCACCTGACGCGCGCGTTTGCGCGCCAGCCGGCCAATGGTTCGCTCCAGTTCGCGAACACCCGCCTCGCGTGTGTAGCGTCGAATGACGTACAGCAGCGCAGGGTCCGTGAGATGGAACTGAGTGTCCTCAAGACCCGCCTGCGTCCTTTGTCGTGGCACGAGGTACTGCCGCGCAATGGCGAGCTTTTCTTCATCGCTATAGCCCGTGAGCTCGAGGATCTCCATGCGGTCAAGAAGAGGTCGGGCGATACCCTCGAGCGTATTGGCGGTGGTGATGAATAAGACGCCGGACAGGTCGTAGGGCAGGTTCAGGTAGTTGTCACGAAACTCTCGGTTCTGCGCAGGATCCAGAATTTCCATCAACGCGGCCGACGGATCGCCACGGAAATCACGCCCCAGCTTGTCGATTTCGTCGAGCATCAGTATCGGGTTCGTCACACCCGAGCGACGCACACCCTGGAGAACGCGCCCAGGCATGGCCCCCACATAAGTGCGGCGGTGTCCACGCAGCTCCGCCTCATCATGCATGCCACCGAGCGAGATGCGTTCGAACCGGCGACCCATGGCGCGCGCGATCGATTGTCCGAGCGAGGTTTTGCCGACGCCGGGTGGTCCTACGAAACACAGGATAGGTGCTTGTGCTTCAGGGTTGAGGCGAAGCACTGCGAGCGATTCGAGTATCCGCTCCTTGATTTCCTCGAGCCCGTAATGATCGGCATCCAACACTTTGGCGGCGTTAGCGAGATCCAGGTTATCTTCGGTCCGCTGATGCCAGGGGAGCTCTGCAACAAGCTCGAGGTAACCCCGTGCCACCTGATAATCGGCGGCGCTAGCCGTCAAGCGTGACAACCGCTTCAGTTCACGCTCGATCTCGGGGGCAATGGATTCGGGCAGCTTTGCCTGGTCCAGCGCTTGACGCAGTTCCTTCAGGTCTTCGTCTTCGGATTCGCCGAGGGCCTGCTCGATCGCGCGTTTCTGCTGACGCAACAGGTGCTCGCGCTGCTGCTGGTCCATGCCCTCGCGGGCCTGCTCGGCAATCTGGCGCCTGAGCTCGGTAACGCGCAGCTCCTGGGTCAGAATCTTGTGCACCGCCTCCATCAGACTACGCGTGGTGTTGCATTCGAGTACCGCCTGTTCCTGTTCCGCCGACAGGTTGGCGAGAGAGGCGATGCGATACATCTGCGCGATCGGGTCGCCCAGTGAGCCTACCAGCTGTTGGTAGATCTGCTGTCCATTGTCAGGATCGATCACCCGCGCGATCCGCTCTGCGAGCGCGAGATTCTCCCGCATCAAGGCGGTGACCGGGTCCTGATCAGACCCGAGTCCCGCGATGGTGAGATCATCGAGCAGTATCGGGGTGACGCGCAGATGTCCCTCGAGGGTCTTGCCGTTACCCAGGGTGACTCGGCGCAATCCCTCGACGATGATCTGCGAACCTTGGTCGCGTTTTTCGACGCGGCTGATCCGCACAAGCGTGCCCACGTGATGCAGTCCGGCTAATGCAGGTTGGTCCTCCTCGGGATCACGCTGAGCAACCGCAATGAGCTCATTAGCGTGCTCGGTGGCAGCGTTGACCGCAGCCAGGGACATGGGTCGCCCAACCGCGAGCGGAACGACGAGGCCGGGATAAACGACGGTATTCTTGAGTGGTAGAACCGGCAGGGTAGAACGACGCGTAGCCATAGCGCGGACGCAGCGCCGCCCTCAGGCGGCCAGCCCCTGAGCGCGAGCTGCTGCAAGCCTGAGCATTTCTGGCGTGCCCAGCATCTGACGGTTATAGCCGATGCGCTTGAACCAGTAGTGCAGTCCCACAAGATCGGTGAAGCCCATTCCTCCGTGTACTTCTGTCGCCGTTTTCGCCACGGCTTTACCCACTTCTGACATGTGGGCTTTGGTGTGACAGGCCAGGAGGTGTGCCTCTTCCGGCATATGATCGAGGGCGTGGCCCGCATACCAGACCATGGCGCGACAGGGTTCGAGTGCAGCGACCATCTCGGCGCACATGTGCTTCACGGCCTGGAATGTGGCAATTGGGCGATTGAACTGTTCGCGCTGCTTGGCATAGGCCACTGCCTGATCGAGCATCTGCTGTGCCGCGCCCAACGTGTCTGCCGCCAACATGACCCGCAGCGCGTTCAGCAGGCGCTCGACCAGCGCAGGATCATCACTCACCAGGGCGCCATTCACGCCCGCAAATTGCAGTTCGGCCGTGCGCCGCGATCGGTCAATGGTTTCGAAGCCTTTGATCGATAGCCCTGGGGCATCCGCAGCGACCCGATAGAGCGCGCCTGCGTCAGTTGCGACGAGAAATTCGTCTGCATCCGCATCCATGGCAAAGTGCACGCGGCCGTGTAGACGTCCGTCCGTACTTTGCAGACTCGCGTCCGCGCGACGTCCCATAGCGTTTGCGAGAGCAATACCCACGCGGCGCTCGCCGGTGGCTACCGCTGTGAGCAAGTCATCGTCGACTTGACCGCCCCAGCGTGCTGCCAGTGGCAGCGCGACCGCGGTGCCGAGGAAGGGGGCAGGTATTGCGCGATAGCCGAGCTGTTCCGCAATCAGCGCCGCATCAAGGCATCCAAGCCCCACCCCGCCTGCTGATTCAGGCACGAGTAGCGCGGGAATGCCGAGCTCCGCCAACCCCGCCCAGATGTCCCGGTCATCACCGTTTGTGGCAAAGCGGCGCACGCGATCGAGCGGCGCTTCTTTGCTGAGGAAACGTGCCACGCTGTCGGTGAGGAGTATCTGTTCGCGAGACAGGCCGAATTCCATGATCCTCTCCTTCTCAGCCGGCGCGATCGAGCTTGGGTTCTTTCGGCATTCCGAGGCCCCGCTCGCTGATAATGTTTTTCTGAATTTGCGACGTGCCGCCGCCGATGATCAATCCGAGGAAATACATGTACTGATACTGCCAAGAGCCGTGGTCGCGCTTCATCGGGTTATCGCCATAAGCGAGACCGAACTCGCCCATGATGTCGATCGCAAGGCCTTCAAGAGCATGTCGGAGCTCGGTGCCCTCAAGTTTGGTGATCATGCGCGCGAGACCTGCGTCGGCCTGATTCAGCCGAGCCGACAGCACGCGCAGATCGTTGTAGCGCAGCGCCATCATGCGCCCTTGCAGTGTCATAAGGCGATCGCGATAGACGGGGTGATCGATCAGACGCTGTCCGTTGAGCGTTTCTACCTTCATCAGGTCGACCAGCGCGTTGAAGCGTGCGAGCGTCGCATCCGGGTTGCCGAGCGAATCGCGCTCATGTCCGAGGATTGCGTTGGCGACAAGCCAGCCATCGCCGCGCCGACCGACGATCTGGTCCTTCGGCACGCGCACATCGGTGAAGAACACCTCGTTAAAGTTCGCGTTGCCAGTCATGTCGACCAGCGGTCGGATCTCGATGCCGGGCGTGTCCATTCTGAACAGCAGGAAGGAGATTCCCTTGTGCTTGGGTGCGTTTGGCTCCGTGCGTACAAGACAGAAAATCCAGTCCGCGAGGTGTGCCGTGCTGGTCCAGATCTTCTGGCCGTTCACCACCCATTCGTCGCCGTCGAGCACTGCGCTGGTGCGCAGGCTGGCGAGGTCGCTGCCCGCGCCGGGTTCGGAATAGCCCTGGCACCAGAGCATTTCGCCGAGCAGCGTGGGGCGAATGAACTGCTCTTTTTGTGCCTCAGTGCCCACTTCGAGCAGGGTCGGTACCAGCATCGAGATACCCTGTCCGCCCATACCCTGACTGACCTGCGCGCGGGCGAACTCTTCGGCGATGATGCGTGATTTCAGAATGTCCGGCGTCGCGCCGTAGCCGCCGTATGCCTTGGGAATCGTGCGGGCGGCGTAGCCATGCTCGATCAGACGCTTCTGCCAGTTGAGCATTTTCGGCGAACGGAGACCCTCACCGCGCGGCGCGTCGGGGCCATGGGTGGTAAGGAAGCCCTGCACCTCTTCGCGAAAGGCGTCGTACTCGGGACCGTAGGACAGGTCCATAGCGTGCTCTCCCTGAGTGTGAGCCGGGAATCTACCCGTTTTGTGCGTGGGGGAGCAATGTGCGGCAGCGTCGGCATCGTGGCGGCCACTTGCCTGTGCGCACGCGCGTGATGCGCGCCATAATGCAGCCCTGAGTGCGCACAAGGACAGGGTTATGGTCACGGTTTCCAGCTCCGACTCGACCAAGGAGCACCCGCGCGCGTGGGCGATGGTCGAAACCATGGCAACCATGCAGGCATCCTATAATCGTGAGGTTCACCCAGAGTGGGAGTCTCAGGGTTACGCGTTTTACCGCGCAGTGTGGGTCGAATGCGCAGAACTCCTCGACCACTTCGGGTGGAAGTGGTGGAAGCACCAGCGCCCCGATATCGGTCAGGTCAAACTTGAGATCGTCGATATCTGGCATTTCGGCATGAGCGATCTGCTAAGAAGCGGCGCCCTCACCCAGGATTCGGCACCCAGACTGCTCTCGCCAATCCTCGCGGTTTCCGGCGATCGGGAACACGATCCCGAAGGCTTTCGCCGCGCCGTGGAGCGCTTGGCGCTCGAAGCGTTAGCGACAGAAACATTTCCGCTTGAGGCTTTCGTTGCGGTGCTTGTCGCGCTGCCGCTCCCGTTCGAAGAATTGTTCAACCTGTACGTCGGCAAAAATGTGCTTAACAGCTTTCGTCTGGCTCATGGCTATCGAGACGGCACCTATGCCAAGCGTTGGGGCGGGCGCGAGGACAATGAACATCTGGTGGAATTGCTGGCTGTGCTCGAATGTTCTCCGGCAGAGGTGCCGGTAGAACTGCAGGCGGCGCTTGCCGCTCGCTACGAAAGTGTGCGCGGAACGTGAGGTCGGCGCACAGAATTCATGAATAGTTCACGCACACGTCACGCTAGCATCACCTGAACGGGCCATCGTCATGCAAACGACAGGAGCAGTCATTGCATGGACGAGGCGTTCCGGAACGAGCCCGAAAAGAGTCACTTTAGAGCCATTTTTCTGTCCGATATCCATCTCGGCACCCGCGGCTGTCAGGCCGAGCGACTGCTGAACTTTCTCAAACGGCATTCGTGCGACGAACTGTATCTGGTCGGCGACATCATCGACGGGTGGCGCTTGCGCTCGCAACTTTACTGGCCCCAAAGCCACAGCAATGTTGTGCGTCGATTCCTGACGCTGGCTAAGCGTGGAACCCGGGTCGTTTTTGTCACGGGCAACCATGACGAGTTTCTGCGTAAGTACGCCGACCTCACGCTTGGCAATCTCGAACTCGTGGATCGAGCGGTGCATCGAACCGCGGACGGACAGCAACTGCTCGTGGTACACGGCGATGAATTCGACGTGGTCACTCGTTACCACCGCTGGATCGCGTTCCTTGGCGATGTCGGCTACAACCTGCTGCTCGAGCTGAATCGCTGTTTCAATCGTTTGCGAGTGCGATTTGGGTACGGCTACTGGTCCTTGTCCGCCTGGGTAAAACAGCGCGTAAAGCGGGCGGTGAGCTACATCGGCGAGTACGAGGATGCGCTCGTGCACCAATGCCGACGAGAGGGATTCGACGGCGTTGTCTGCGGTCACATTCACCACGCGGAAATCCGTGACCTGGACGGCGTGCGCTACATGAACTGCGGCGACTGGGTCGAGAGCTGTACGGCGTTGGTGGAGGATAAGAACGGTCGGTTCTGCATCCTCGACTGGAGCGCGGAGCACGACTTGGGCTCGAATGTGATCGAGTTCGAGCCCGAGCGGCTGCGCGCATGAGCCACCTTCTGCTGATCACGGATGCCTGGTCGCCGCAGACTAATGGCGTTGTTACCACGCTTCAGTCGGTGATAGCCGAGTTGCCCCAGTTAGGAATTACCGTTGAGGTGATTCATCCCGCGCTCTTCAGGACCGTGCCGTTGCCGGGCTATCCCGAGATTCGGGTGGTGCGGGATCCCTGGAAGATCGCTGAGCGGATCCTGATGGCTCGTCCCGACACCATCCATATCGCGACCGAGGGACCGCTCGGGCTTGCTGCGCGCCATTTCCTGACGCGACGCAGGCTCTCGTTCACCACCTCGCTGCATACCAAGTTCCCCGAGTATGTGCACGCGCGCACTGGCTTGCCGCTGTCGTGGGGATATGCGGCCTTGCGCTGGTTTCATCGACCCGCATCCGCGGTGTTTTGTACGACTGCCTCCCACGTGGCGGAACTGGACGCTTGGGGTTTGGCGCGTCTCCTGGTCTGGGGTAGAGGGGTGGACACGCAGAGTTTCGTGCCCGCGCAGGAAACCAACTCGCGCAGCCGACCGCGCTTGCTCTATGTGGGTCGGGTAGCCGTTGAGAAAAATCTCGAGGATTTTCTTCGTCTGGACCTGGTGGCTGACAAGGTGGTGGTGGGCGACGGCCCCGCTCGGGCAAGCCTTCAGGCTGCCTATCCGCAGGCGCAGTGGCTGGGCTATCGACGCGGCGAAGCGCTCGCCGCTGAATATGCAGCGGCGGATGCGTTCGTGTTCCCGTCTCGCACCGATACGTTCGGACTGGTTATGCTCGAGGCGATGGCGTGCGGCACGCCCGTCGCCGCCTTTCCTGTGACCGGTCCACGCGATGTGGTTGTTGAGGGGATCAACGGCGCTCTGGACGACGATCTGCGGGCGGCAGTTGTTCGCGCGCTCCGAGTGGATCGAGGGCGCTGCCGCGCGTTTGCGCAGAGGCATAGCTGGCGCGCCGTAGCCGAGCGGTTCGCGCAAAATCTGGTCAGCGTCGACCCTGGCAAGGCAATCACGGTGCTATCGATGGGGTCGCCGCCGCTCAGCGCATCCGCAGGATCGGTTTGATCACCTCTCCCGTGACCGCGGTCTCGTAAATTGCCGTCTCGATATCGTCAAAGTCATAGAATTTCACGAAGCGGTCGAACGGTAACTGCCCGGCAGCATAGAGTGACGCCAGCCACGGGATAAACGTCTGTGCGGCGGAATCGCCCATCACCACGCCCTTGATGCCGCGGCCAAAGCCGAGGTGATCCATGTCGATCGGTACTTCCGTGCGTGCAGGTGTCGCGCCCACTTGAGCTGCCATGCCGGGTCGACCCAAACAATCGACCGCTTGTCGCACTGCGAGGGGAACGCCCGAGCACTCCACCGAGAAGTCAGCGCCGCCATGGGTGATGTCGCGAATCTGGGTGACGACGTCGGAGCCGGCTTGCAGCGCATGGGTTGCGCCGAGTGATAGCGCCATGGTGAGGCGTGATTCGCGTGTGTCGATCGCGATGATGGGTGCGACACCGAGAAGTCGGGCTCCCATCACCGCGGCGAGCCCTACCGTGCCTACTCCGAATACCACCATGCTTGCGCCGGGCGACGGCTTCAAGGCGTTGACCACCGTGCCGACACCGGTGGTCAGCCCGCAGCCAAGCGGGCCCATCAGTTCAAGTGGCAGGTCCTTGTCAATGCGGATAGCCGATTGCTCGCTCACGACGGCATGTGAGGCAAAGCTTGATTGCCCCACGAATCGGCCCCGCACCGGCTCACCATCGAGAAACATGGGCGAAGAGCCGTCGATGCGCCACCCGGTCAAATTGCGCTCGATAAATTCGTCGCAGTACGACGGCAGCGCATGGCGACAGGAACGGCAGCGCCCGCAGGCGTCGCCCGATAGCACCACGTGGTCTCCCGGCGTGAGACTGCGCACGCGCGCGCCCACCGCCACCACCACGCCAGCGCCCTCGTGCCCGAGCACCATGGGAAGCGGCAATGTGACATCCTGGTTACGGACGGCAATGTCCGTATGACAGATGCCGGCGGCGACGATGCGCACGAGAATTTCATCGTCGCGTGGCTGCGCGAGTTCAACGTCTATGAACTCGAAGGGCCCGCCCGCCGACCGGACCAGTGCGGCTCGTGCTCGCATGATTTAGTTCGCCGGCGGGAACGTGCCCGGGAAAGCGCCGGTGAGATGTTTCTCTGGCCACAGGAACTGGATAGTGCTCCGCGAGATCTGCCAGGTGCTGCCCACGCGGCGATACTCCTCGTCGTATACAGCAAGCCAGATGAAGGGATGCTGGTCGGGCGCTCGGTTGGTCAGGAGGTCTAGGAGGTAACGACGGCCTACTGCGGTGTCTGGACCCGTCATCTCCACCCAATGGTTCGTGTTGGCATGCATGGCCTGATAGGGTTTGGAGCCTGGGTTCGGACCGGATGTCCGCTCGACCTCCACGTAGTTCTTGTAGATTGTGTCGCGACCGATCCAGCGCCCATAAGGGCCGAATTCGCAAACGGCGTCTTCGGTGAAAAGATCGGCCAGTGCTTCCAGGTAGTCGCTGTCCAGGTACTGCGAATACAGTACTCCAACCTTGCGGATAGCTTCGATATCCAGGAGTTCCCGCAGACGCGCTATTTCTTCCGGGCTGAACGATGGTGTGCTCACAGACTTATCCCCCTCCACTGGTGCAGCTAACCTTCACGGCTGCTGGTGAACTGCAAGAATCGCCCGTGTGCGCAGTGCTGGCAAGCATGCCGAGCGCGCTGCGAGGTGGAAATCGATGACGTTCAGGCCGGAAGTCCGCGTCGAGCCAGGGGTAGATCCCGCGATGGGGGTTGAACTTCAGGCGCGGCTCGAGGGTTGGCAGCCTGATCTCGTGGGGACACTGCTGTTTGTCGTGCAGGACGAGCGAGTACTGCTGATTCACAAACGCCGCGGTCATGGAGCCGGGCGTGTGAATGCGCCGGGCGGTAAGCTTGAGCCGGGGGAAACGCCTCTGGCCTGCGCGCTACGCGAGACAGTTGAAGAAACCGGCGTTGTCGCCCTGGGGGCAACGCTGCGCGCCGAGATGCGATTTATCGATCGAGCAGGCCCCGACTGGCTTGGTTATGTTTTTGTCGCGAGCCGATCGCGGGGCGCAGCGGTGACGACGCCAGAAGCGGTACCGTTCTGGGTCGCCCTCGACGAGGTGCCGTATCACCGCATGTGGCCCGATGACCGGTTATGGCTCCCGAGCGTCCTCGCGGGCGAGACGTTGCGCGGCGATTTTCTCTTTGAAAACGGTGTTCTCCTCGCTAGCCGCGTCACGCCCGGACGCCTCGACCCCCGGGGCTTGACGGCTCAGAGGTCGTAACCACGTTCATTGTGGGACACGATATCCAGTCCCTGCTGCTCGTCTTCGTCTGCGACCCGGTTGCCGATCAAGCGGTCTGTAAGCCAAAGCAGGGCGGCTGTTGCTGCGGCGGTATAGATCAAGGTTGCCACAACGCCGATCGCCTGCGCGCTCAGCTGGGCGCCGATATCGATTGATTCCTGCCCGCTGAAGATGCCAAGCGCGCTGCTGGCAAAGACACCGGTAAGGAGCGTACCGAGGATCCCGCCCACGCCGTGAACCGGAAAGACGTCGAGCGAATCGTCGATGCGCAAGGTTCGCTTTAAGTAGTTGGTCGCTGCGAAGCAGACGCCGCCCGCAAGGATGCCGATGACCAGCGCGCCGGCCGGTCCGACAAAGCCCGATGCCGGGGTGATAGTACCGAGCCCAGCCACCATGCCGGTCACTGCGCCGAGTGCGCTCGGCTTGCCGTACTTGATCCATTCCGCTGACAGCCACACAAACGCGCCGGCAGACGCTGAAATGTGGGTAACGAACATCGCCATTGCCGCGTCGCCGTTGGCGGCGAGCGCGCTGCCGCCGTTGAAACCGAACCAGCCCACCCAGAGCATGCCAGCGCCGGTCAGCGTGAGCGTCATGTTGTGCGGCATCATAGGGGTTTCCATGAAGCCGCGCCGATTGCCGAGCATGATGGCGGCGACCAGTGCCGCGGTGCCAGCTGTGATGTGCACGACGATGCCTCCGGCGAAGTCTTTAACCCCCATCTCGGCGAGCCAGCCGCCACCCCAGACCCAGTGGCAGACGGGAACGTAGACAACGAAGAGCCAGAGTGCGCTGAACGCGAGGACCGCGGAGAAACGCATCCGTTCGGCGAATCCGCCGACGATGAGCGCGGGCGTGATGATGGCGAAGGTAAGCTGGAATAGCGCGAAAGCGGTTTCGGGGATCAAGCCGCTCAGGCTGTCCTGTCCAACGCCGGCGAAGAAAGCCTTACCCAGCCCGCCAATGAAGGCGTTGCCCTCGGAAAAGGCGAGGCTGTAGCCGGCGACGAGCCAGAGGATGGACATGAGGCTCGTGATCACGAAACACTGCATCAGGATGCTGAGCACGTTCTTGGAGCGGACCAGGCCGCCGTAGAAAAGTGCCAGACCGGGAATGGTCATGAACAGCACCAGCGCCGTTGCCGTCAGAATCCAGGCGGTGTGGCCCGAGTCTGGCGTATCGGCGAAGGCAAAGGGAGCCAGCAGGCAGCCGCCGACGAGTGCTGTTGAACCAACCAGAGCGCGAATCATGGTGTCCTCGGTCAATCGGATGAAATTCGGTGCCGGGACTCTAGCGCTACCCTCTGCGCGGGTGAACCGGTTTCGCGCGCGGCGTGCACATTTTTGTGATAACGCACTTGGTTGGTGCAAAAATCGACGCTCTTTGCGTCGGCGGGTGTCAAAAGCCGCGCTGAGCGGCAGGTAAAACGCACCATTTACGGGCATCTGGCTGGGTCGAGCCCTTAGGCGTGGACCTATTTGTCACTCATCCGGACCGCGCATCCGGCTGCCGCCTGCAGAGCCTCGATGGTGTTGGACGCGAGCGTGGCTGCGGGCGTAACCCATGGTCCATCCGCGCTGAGGGGGATTGCGGGAATGGGCCGCGCTGCTCGCGGCAGAGCGCCGGCGAGCGGCGTGAGCGCAGTCAGCGCGCGCTCTGCGAGCGATCCGGCGCTCGCCCAGTTGCCCGAGACCGCCTCCACCCGGGCGAGCGTTGCGAGCGAGACCCAGTCTTCGTCTTCGATCGCTCGCCAGGTAAGCACGTCGCGCGCCTCATCCAGTGCGGCTGGCGGGTCGTCCCCCGCGCGCGAGTCAGCCGGGGAGTCAGCCACACGCCTGTGACAGTTGAGAAGAGGATCGCTCGCGGTGTCTCCGAGCACGCTCTGCAGCAGCGTTCGAGCGAGACGCTCCGCCGCGAGTGGGCTGCCCGCCCGCAGCGCGCCTCGATACCAGTGGGCGGCTCGCGGTAGATCGCGCGTGACCAGCGTTCCAGATTTAAACAGGTCGCCGAGCAGGCGCTGCGCCTCGGCATGCCCGTGGCTGCCTGCCCCGGTGAGTAGCTTCAGTAAATGCAGCGTGTCTGGCGATGGGTCTTGGAGCATCAGCGCCGCCAGCCGGTAGGCAGCCTCTGGGCTGCTCGGCGTGGCCCGCGCCAACCAGGCCTTGGCCTGTTCTTGATCAGGGGTGGGTTGTTCAAAGCCGAGCCACGCGCTCGCGAGCAAGAGCTGCGCGTGCGGGTCACCCGCTGTGGCGGTCTGCTCAAGCCACTGGAAAAGCAGCGGCGTCACGGCTTTACCTTGGCGGCTGGTTAATGGGCCGGCGAAAGTCTTGCCGCTCGGCAGTTCCAGCAAGCCGCTTGATACGCGCTCTCCTTGCCAGAGTCCGCGTACCTCGATGCCGCTGTCGTAGCGACGCGCCCCGGGCCCCATCGTTACATCCCGCTCCCACGAGCCTTCGTAGCGGCTGCCGTCTGCGAATATTGCGGTTCCCGTTCCGTGGCGCGTGCCTGTGTCCCATTCGCCTTCGTAGCTGCTGCCGTCAGGACGATCTTCGCGCCCAAAACCCTGGCGCTGGCCGTCACTCCATTCACCCTCGTAGACCACGCCGCTCACGCGAATTTCTCGCCCGTTTCCGGATCTCAGCCCGTCCTGCCAGTTGCCGAGATACACGGTTCCATCGGCGCTGCGATAGATGCCCGTGCCATGCGGTTTATCGTTAAGCCATTGCCCGTCGTAGGACTCCCCCTCGGCGCTGCTCCAGCTGCCGCTGCCCTGCCGTAAACCCGCGTACCATTGACCCACGTAGCGACTGCCGGCGCTGCCGCGTAGTTCGCCAAAGCCCTGCTGGAGATCGTTCGCCCATTCACCTTCGTAGATCCCCTCGGGTCCCTCAAGAATGCCCCGACCCGCGCGTTTGCCATCGTTAAGCTCGCCGCGATAGAGCCCCTCGCCGGGTCGGTACACTTCGCCAAGGGCGGGTGAATCATTGCGCGCATCGCGTGGCGCTTGCTCCGGCGCGCGAAGCGCGCAGCCGGTTAGGAGCGCGGCGAGCGTCATGACAACGATCGCGGCCTTTCGGTACAGTGCCGTTCGGTACAGTACCGTGCTGAAGAAGCGCGGCGCAGTCAGATCGAGGAGAGAACTCATGAGCGTCGAAGGAATCAACCGCGAAGCTGTGACGGCGTGGCTGCAGGCGCATGTGCCTGATCTGGCGCCACCGCTCGAGTTTACGCTCATCGCAGGGGGGCACTCCAACCTGACGTACCGATTCGTGGACGCGCGCGGCACGGCGTATGTACTCAGGCGACCACCGCTCGGGCATGTGCTTGAGAGCGCGCACGATATGGGTCGAGAGCACCGGATCATTTCTGCGCTAGGTCGGTCAAGTCAGGTCCCTGTGGCGCCTACGCAGGGTCTGTGTCGCGAAGTCGAGGTCAACGGGGCGCCATTTTACGTGATGAGTTTCGTCACAGGCACGGTGTTGCACGACGCCGCGAGCGCGGAACCGCTGCCGATTGCCGAGCGTCGCGAACTGGGTCTGCATGTCATCGACGTGCTTGCCAACTTGCATCAACTCGATCCGGATGCCGTGGGCCTCGGCGATCTCGGTCGTAAGGAAGCCTATCTGGCGCGCCAGTTGGCGCGCTGGAACAAGCAGTGGCAGGCTTCCAAGACGCACGAAATTCCGGAGATGGAAGAAACCTCCCGCCTGCTGGAGACGCGAATGCCCGCGCAGGTCGGAGCCAGTATCGTGCATGGCGATTATCGGCTGGGAAATATGATGGTGGGGGGTGGCCGGATTCGCGCCGTGCTCGACTGGGAGCTGTGCACGCTCGGCGACCCGCTGGCAGACGTGGGTTACCTGCTGAACGACTGGGTCGAACCAGGCGAGCAGGGCGCTGAACTCAAGCCGACCGGAGCCGGCGGTTTTCCGGGACGTAACGAACTCTGCGAGCGTTATGCCCGAACCACCGGTCGTGACCTCGAACAGATCAATTACTACCGCGCATTCTCGCACTGGCGGCTCGCCGCCATCGGTCAGGGTGTTTACAAGCGCTACTTGGTAGGTGCCATGGGCGAAAATCGAGGCATGGACCTGTCAAGTTACAAAGACAGTATCCAGACCCGAGCCGCAGCAGCGCTAGCGCTGCTCACGGTCTGAGATTATTCAAGAGCTCGACCGATCCAATTGCAGCCCCGTACTGATCGAACACTTCGATCCGTTGCGGGGGCTCATCCGCCAAAGCCACGACGAGGCAGGGGTGGGTAATCACTTGGGGAAGAATGGCGTCGCGTGGGGGTGTTCGCCATTGCACTGTCATGCGGGCGAGACCTTTGGCCTCGTCCTCGAATCGGAAGTCGACCAGGGTTAGCCCATAGCCCGGGGTGGGTTGATCACCGCGGGATATTACGAGCAGCGTTGTATCTGGCTCTGGCAGGCTACTGGGCAGATCGAGTACTCCCCCGTGGATGTTCGCCAGTTCGGCGGCTTGAACGAGCCGGACGCCGGCGGAGACATCCATGCAGAATTCCAGACTGAAGATCTCCGACGAGCCCAATGCACGAGTCCCTGCCAAGGCAGGGCTCGCGGGCAGGGCGAAAAGAATAATTAGTAGCAGCGGAGTCGTGCGCTGCCAAAGCAGCGCCAGCAGGGGCGAGCTGTGGGGTGCTGATACCGGAGCCGATCGCCGCCGGTATCGCTGACTAGTCACCGACCGTCCGGTCGGTGCCGACCCGAGGGCCGGGAATAAAAATGGCGTGTCAGCGACCGATGAGGGTGCTGAAGTCAACTTCGTCTTCTGGGGGAAGGACACTTGAAAGGGAGGACTGCATGAAGTTGCACACACGCCGAAACCATCTGATGTACAGGTTATGTACAGGACGTCACCGTGTCAACCCCTACCTGCACTGGTACAGCACCGAAATGCGCTGCGAAGCGATCGCTGTCGAGCGTCAGCGAAACTCGGCATCGGCGAGACCGGCCAGCGCTTCTTCGAGCAGCGCTCTGGCGGCCGCCACACGCTGGCTGGTTTCGGCGTACAACTGGCCGGTGGATGCACCGACGCTCTCGATGCAGTGCGCAGCATAATCTGCGTAAGCATTGAGACTGCTGATCAGCTCCACCAGATGGCGCGCGCTTTGATTCGGATCCTGATCGCTTGCGGCGAGCGCGATCAGCGTGGCGTCGTCAAACCTCCGCGGGGCGATCGCGCCTGGATTAGAGTCGGCACCAAGGGTTAGCGTGCGTTCGATCTCTATCCAGCTCACCGGCCAGGACAGCGCAGGTCGCTGCCGGGATTCCATGGCGGCCCGTTGGCGCTCGGTGGCAAATTGATACACGCAGACCAAGCGCGTGCCAGGCAGGCGATCGGCAATGGCGTCTAAGCGCTGGGAAATCAGGACTGGCTGCTGAATCACCAAGGCGTCCAGCGTGCCGGGCGCCGGCAGATCAGCAAGCAATGCATCGAGCGTCGGCCATCGCGCCATGACCGCAAGATACTGCAGCGCGCCCGCGGATTGCTCAAGCACAAGCAAATTGAGCCCCACCAGCCCCACCTTGAGCGCTGCTGCGTCGGGCGCTCGCATCGGTCTAGCCAGCTGGGTGTTGGTTGCGCCGGGCGCGACGAGGCGTGTCGGCGCCGGTTCGTGACCCTGCTCTGCGGTTGCTGTCGCGGGCATGGTCTGGTCCGCGGCAGTCATCGCGGCTGCGGAGCCGCCCAGTCGAGCGGTTAATTGTGTGTTGCTGAGATCAATGAGCGTCGAGACCGGATGTCCGAAATCAATGAGCGCGCGCATCAGCCGAAGCTTCTCGACCTGCCTTGCGTCGTATAGACGAGTTCGACCATTGCGTTGGGCAGGGGCAAAGCCGTGTCGTCGCTCCCACGCACGCAGGCGCTCCACCGCGATACCAGTCAAAGCGGCGACGGCGCCGATCTGATAAAGCTCTGTTGAGTGACTCACGCCGCGTCCTGTACGAGATCTGTACAGGAGTGTAGTTCGTAGACAACGGCGTGGGAAGCGCTGTGGCAGGAGTCGGGAAATAAGGAGGCGTGGCGACAGCGCATGAAGTGCTGTCTTCGCGGCTGGGGGGGGAGGGGGTAGCCGCGCCACGCCTGTTCTGACCTGAGTGGGGGGACCCGGGTCAGCAGGGCGCATTCTACGCAGTTGCTGCTTTGCAGCAATAGCTGAAACTCCCTATTTTGTAACCTAATCTTTACCGACTGTTGCAGTCGTGAAGGGTGGGCGCTGGCAGTGGTGTGCCGTCATCCGGGCAAAGGTCGTGTTCGACCTGGATGGTGGAGTGATCGATGCCGAACTCTTGCAACAGTTCTGCCTTGAGCGCCCGCATGACGGTACCTAGATCAGCCTCTGGCAGGACCGTGGCGTGCAGGGTAACCAGCGGCTTCTCCGCGGTGAGAGCCCAAGCGTGGATATGATGGATATCGACGACTGCGGGAACGGCAGCGGTCAGCGTTGCGCGAACATTGTCGAGATCAAGCCCGCGTGGTACGCCCTCTAACAGAATATGACCGGCGTCCCGTAGCAGTTGCCAGGCGCCGCGGCCGAGAATTGCCGCAATGACGAGTGCAAGCAATGGATCGGCATAGCCCCAACCTGTCAGCCAGACCACCAGGGCTGCAAGGATGGCGGCTCCTGAACCCAGCACATCACCGAGCACGTGCAGCATGGCGCTCTGGACGGCGGCGTTGGCGGCGCCCGCGTGCAGCCAGCGCCAAGCGATAAGATTGACGATCAGCCCAGTCGCTGCGATCAGTAATGCGGGCAGCGCGTGCATGTTGGCTGGCTCTCGCAGCCGTCCATAAGCCTCGATCACAACCCAAACGACGAGAGCCGCGAGCAGCAAACCATTGAGAAACGACGCGAGAACCTGGTACCGGTGGTAACCATAGCTCAGCCGCTCGTCGCTGCTACGCTCGGACAGCTTGAGCGCAATAAAGGCAAACCCAAGGGCCGATGAATCGAGGAACATGTGCCCGGCGTCAGCCAGCAGGGTGAGCGAATCGGTCAGAAGCCCACCGACAATCTCCACAAACATGAAGCTGCCAATGAGCAGGAGGGCGCGCGCTACCGTTCGCGCAGGTGGCGCATGATGGTCGTGCCCGTGATCATCGAGGTGCCCGTGCCCGTGCCCGTGCCCGTGCCCGTGCCCGTGCCCGTGCCCGTGCCCGTGCCCGCTCACGTCAGTCTGCGCCGGATCTCGGCGACTGCTTCAATACCAGCCGCCGCGCTTTCGGCGACCGGCATGATATTGAAGACCTCGCACCCCGCGTCGCGGTACGGGGCGAGGAAGTCAGCGACCGCCGCCGCGGAGCCAAAGGGGCTATAGCGCTCGAAGCGTTCGAACGGAATGCGGTAGAAATCCTGCATGGCGCGCCCGAGCCGCGCGCGGGCGCGCCCGGTGTCGTTGTCGATGCCAACCCAGACCTGCAGCCCGTGCATGCGCGGCGGCGGGCGCCCAGCTTCAATAGCGGTTGCGTTGACCGCGCGAGCAGCGTCGGCGAATCGGGACGGCGAACACCAGACCCCTAGCCAGCCATCGCCGAATTTCGCCGCTCGCTCAAGTGCCGCGTCCGACCGGCCCCCGACCACCATGGGAATCGGCTGGGCGGGTCGGGGTCGAATCCAGGCGCGATCGAATGAGAAAAATTCGCCGTGGTGATCCATTGGCTCACCGGTTAAGAGCCCTTGAACGATCGCCAGCGCTTCGTCGGTGCGTCGACCGCGGGTTGCTGGGTTCACGCCACACATGGCGAACTCGTTGCGATCTTCTCCACCCACGCCGATGCCAAGGATGAGCTGACCGGGCGCGGACTCGGACAGAGTCGCGAGCTGCCGCGCCACTGTGACGGGATGGCGCAGCGCGAGGAGATAGACCCCGACACAAACACGCAGACGTTCATCGAGCGCCGTCAGGGTGGCGGCATTGATCAGCCCGTCCATGCCCGCGCCAACGTGAAAGCTCACGTGATCCGCGGTAAAGACATGGTCGATGCCACTGTCGATAATTTGGCTGATCAGCGCCCGGCGCTCGCGCGGGCGGGTGGTCAACAGGTCGTTAGAAGCGATCGTGCCAATCAGCATGACGAGCTCCTCACAGCAGCGTCTTTGGATCCATGCCGAGCAGTACTTTGCCAACGGCTTCCCACGTGGGTTGGGCCACCATGAGATGCTGGGTGGTGACGTGAATATCGCGGAAACAGCGCTGCAACGGGCTTTTTGCATAGATCGCGCTACCGCCCGCCGCGTGATAGAGCAGGTCGACCGCCTCGGCGGCGGACCAGGTGTTGTGCGTCGCGGCCATGCGCAGATCTGCCTTGGTCTCGATCGTCAGCCGGTCCGAAGCAATAGCGGCCTGCCAGGCCCGATCGATGGCGGCATAGGTCAGAGCCACCGCCGCGTTCACCATCGCCGTCGCGCGTGCGAGGTCGCGCTGCGCGCTTGCGCGATCGGCGAGTGCGCGCACGCTGCCGGTGGGAACCTTGTCCGTCGCGAGTTCGCCAAAGGCACGTATTGCGTGACGCGCGATGCCGATCGCCACGGCCGATACGCCGAGAGCAAGCAGCCCGAGGGTCGGAAAGCGGTACAGGGGCGCGTCCACGCGCGCGCGACCGCCGAGCACGGACCAGCGGCCATCGGGTACGAAGGCGTCTACCACCTCGATGTCATGACTGCCGGTACCGCGAAGCCCCGACGTGTCCCAGGTGTCGTGGATAATTACCTCGTTCGCGGGGAACAGTGCGAGCACCGTTTCCGGCATGCCGCGCGCATTGCGTCGTGGTTCGCCACGCTCATCCAGCAGCATGCAGCCGCCGCAGATCCAGTCTGACACCTGGGAACCTGAGCCGAACGGCCAACGACCGTTAACCACATAGCCGCCGGTCACAGGACGCGCTTTGCCAAGCGGTGCTGTGACTCCGGTGCTGATGCAGTTCGGATGTGCGCCGTAGATTGCCTCTGCCCACGCGGGCGGCAGTGAAGCCGAAAGAATCCCCGTGGTAGTACCGATCATTTGCACCCAGCCGACGGCTCCGTCCGCTTCCGCCGTCTCGGCAAGCGCATCGAAGAACTCACGCGGATGCACTTCGAGCCCGCCTAACGCAGCGGGAACGAGCAGCCGAAACATGCCCGCGCGCGCCATTCGGTTTGCGAGATCGTCGGGCAGGCGTCGCGCCGCTTCAATTTCGGCACCGCGGCTGCGCATCTCGGCGTGCAGTTCGCGCACGGGGTCGATTGCCTGCGTGCCGACCCCTTGCCCAGCAATCGCGGCTTCACCGGAGGCTCTCGCTTCGGTTGGCGCCATTGTCGATGCTCTGTGCATTACGTTCCCGCCGTGGCTACCGTCCAGAGATTATGCGCGCATGTCCGCTCGCGGCACAGGGCGTTGGCGTTGCCTCGTCGGTTCTGTCTCATCCGCGGGCTGCAAGGTGGGGCCAGTCGTTGAGGCAAGGCTGGTTTCTACGCGCCGTTTTTGGTTATGGTGCTGGGTCGGTTCAAACTCACTGATTGGCAGCAACAGACGAGCGATTCGCCCTCGGCGGCGGGTCGTCGCGACAGAAGGGGGATTTCCATGGAACGCATGAAACTCGAATTTGAGGGCAAGGTGGCGGTACTCAAGTTCAACCACCCGGAGGTAATGAACGCCGTGGGCGGGCAGATGCTCGCTGACTTCACTGAGGCCGTCTACGAAGTTCGTCGCAGTGGCACCGCGACGCGGGCGCTGCTCTTGACGGGTGAGGGACGCGGCTTCTGTGCCGGCGCCAATCTGCAGGACGAGGGTCGAGCGGATCGCAAGACCGGCGCGGGTGACGGTCTGCGCAGTGGCTATCACCCTTTGCTCTTCATGCTCCGCGACCTCGAGATGCCAATCGTTACGGCAGTCAACGGGGCTGCAGCCGGCGTGGGCATGAGCTTTGCGGTGCTCGGCGACATCGTATGCGCGTCGAAGAACGCGTTTTTCCTGCAGGCCTTCGCCCGCATTGGTCTGATTCCGGACGGCGGCAGCACCTTCATGCTCCCGCGGATGGTGGGATGGGGGCGTGCGGTCGAACTGTCAATGTTGGCAGAGCGTCTGCCTGCGGAAAAAGCGTATGAATGGGGCCTGGTGAACCGGCTTTACGACGACCAGGAGGCGCTCATGCAGGGTGCCATGGAAATTGCGAACAAGCTTGCAAACGGGCCGCGATCGCTCGGGCTGATTCGCAAGGCGTATTGGAGCACGTGGACCAACTCGTTCGAAGAGCAGCTCGATCTCGAAGCGCGGCTGCAAAATCAGGCCGGCGCCAGCAAGGACTTCGGCGAGGGTGTGCGAGCCTTCCTTGAAAAGCGCGACGCAGCGTTTCAGGGGGAATGAGCATGACGCTGACGGGACGAGTGGCTCTGGTGACGGGCGCAAGCCGCGGTGTCGGGCGCGGCATTGCGCTGGCGCTGGCCGCGGACGGCGCGGACATCGCTGTGAACTTCCGACGTGAGGAGGATGCAGCGCTTGAGGTTGTGGACGAGATCCGTCGTCTCGGTCGACGCGCGCACGCCTACCAGGCATCGGTCGATAACCCCGATGAAGACGCGGAGATGATCGCTCGCATTGAGACCGAACTGGGCTCGGTCGGTATCCTGATCAACAATGCCGGGATCGCCAGCCGAGGCAAGGCGGTGATCGATACAGATCCGGTGGAACTGCTTCGTCTGGTCGGCACCCATGCGCTTGGTCCGCACTACCTTTCGCGTCTGGTGCTTCCTGGCATGCGCAAACTGGGACGCGGCGACATCATTATGATCTCCAGCGCCGCGACCCGTAGCCTCGGTGCGTTTGGTGCGCCCTACAACATGGGTAAGACGGCGATGGAGGCCCTCGCGTTTACGTTGGCGAAGGAGGAGCGCCCATACGGTATCCGTGTCAACGTGGTGGCGCCGGGGTTGGTCGAAACCGAGATGGGCAGACGGCTCATGAAGGCGACCGCCGGTGTGCAGGATCTGCGTGCCCTCGACGCTGCCATGCCGTTCGGTCGGGTCTGCCAGCCGGAAGATGTCGCCAACGTGGTTCGATTCCTGGTGTCGGAGCAGAACTCTTATCTCACCGGTGAGCGTCTCTATTGCGATGGCGGCGGCCAGTCGGTATCCGCGCACACCCGCGGGCCGTGAACCGAGGCATCGGCGCGCGCGGTCGCTGTGCAGACCGCTGTCAGACCGTTAGAACCGGCTTACCAACCATGCGGCGCTCGAGCAGTGCGAGCAGCACCTCGGGTGCGGCGCTGAAGGGGAGGGTGACCGCGGGCTCCGGCGCGAGTCGGCCCGCGGCGGTCCATGCGAGCAGGGTCTCGAGGAGCGGCGCGCTGCTGCCAGGGTGAGCGCGAATATGACCACCCCAGTCCACACCGACGATCGATGCGCGTTTAAGCAGCGCAAGATTGAGGGGAATACGGGGAATGGTGCCCGCGGCGAAGCCAACCACCAGGTGTCGCCCACCCGGGGCAAGACAGCGTAATGCCGTTTCCGAATAGTCTCCGCCCACTGGATCCCAGACCACATTGACGTCCTTGCGGCCGGTTACCCGCTCGAGCTCCTCACGCCAGGAGGGCTTGCTGTAATCCACGCACCAACGTGCCCCCGCGCGCAGAGCGGCTTGCCGCTTTGCGGGACTTGCGGCTGCGGCGATCACCTCGGCACCCAAAGCACGCGCCATATCGACCCCCGCGAGACCAACACCGCCGCCCGCGCCCAGCACGAGAACGCGTTCGTCTGGAGTTACCTGACCGCAGTCGCGCAGACCGTAGAGCGCCGTGCTGTAGTTCACGATCATCGCAGCCGCGGCTGCACTGGACACGTTGTCCGGGATCGGAACGCAGCTCGCTGCGGGTACCGCGATCTGCTCTGCAAGCGCGCCGCGCGGTGCGAGTGCGAGGATGCGCTGCCCGGTGACAAGGTGACTCACCTCGGATCCGACCGCGACCACTCGACCCGCCACCTCGCTGCCGGGCACGAAAGGCAGAGGTAATTTGACCTGATAGGTGCCTGCGACGAACAGCGCGTCCACGTAGCCAAGTCCGGCTGCTTCGGTGGCGATGATGACCTCGGCCGCACGCGGCATCGGGGCTGCAACATTGTCCAGCGTCAAGCCACTTGGGGATCCGTATTCATGACAGGTCCAGGCACGCATCGCGGTGATTCCTCAGTCGGGTAGCAAGTTCTGGCAGTCGAGGTCGTCAAGCGCTGCGCAAGCGCGTTCCGACAGGGCGCGGGCGATGGCGACACCGCGGGCATTGGAAAGATCAAGCGTCGCAGCGATCACGACGGCGAAGTCGAGCAGGTAAAGCGTGGCAAGACGATAGTCGTGGAACAGCTGATCGAACGAATAGTCGCGCACGCCGTGGGACCGGAGTCCCTCCAAGTAGCGGTCGAGAAGTTCGCGCTCGTGTTGCCGGCGCACCTCGAGCTGCACGCTTTGGGTCAGGTAGTAGGAAAGATCTTGTCCGGGGGATGATCGCGTGATCGACTGCCAGTCGATCATGGCAAACGCTGTGTGGTCCGGGCGCGCGGCAAAGAACATGTTTTCGAGACGGAAATCGCCGTGCGTCACGACCAGCGGCCCGCTACAGAGACGCTCGAGGATCGCGCGCGTAGCCGGGCCCACACGTTCACCCCAGCGCTTGACGCGTTCGGGGATGATGTCGTCGAGCGTCTCGACGAACCGTGGCCAGCCGAATGCAAATCCCCCTTCCATGCCAGTGATCTGCGCCTCGTTCGCATGGGGCGTAAGCCAGTGATAGCGTGGTTCGTGCAGCCGACCGAAGCTGGACGCGTGAAAGGCAGCCATGGCGTCGATGACGATCTCTGCCTCCGCGAGATCGCTGCCCAACGCCTGATCGCCCATCCTGCGATCACCGAGATCTTCGAGCAGCAACACGAAGTCGGACGTGCCCGGACTTCGGGCTGCAAAATGGCATCGCGCATGCGGTATCGGAGTGTCGGGCGCGAGCGTCTGATAGAACAGCACCTCGCGACCGTACATGTTGTAGGTTTCAGCAACGGCTCGATTTTCCGGGGCTGGTGAGGGAAATTTGCCGATCAGCCGTTCCGGTCCCATCCCGCCTGAGTAGGTGAGCTCGAGCCGTGAAACCAGCGCCATCAGGCCGGCGCCGGCTCCGAGGGGGCGTACAACGACGTCGCGCACGGCGGTTGCAGCATCAAGCGTGCCGCCTTGTCGCAGCGCATCGGTAAGCCACTCGGCGCTCGTCTCTTGGGCATTGGTGGGTAGTCGGCTCACGTCAATCATTGGGTTATGCTCCCTTTCGCGGGCGTTGTCTTCCGCGCTCTCCCGCGGATGTTAACAGCGGGGCACCATCTTTCATCGGGCTCGGCAATCCGACGCAATAGGAGACGGACGGATGACAGGAATCAATGGGCGTTTGCGACTCAAATTGCTAGGAGTCCTGTTGCTACTAGGGGGCGCGTCCGGGTGTTCCGCCGGTGTCCCTTCGGGCTACGAGGGTACCTGGGGTTGCATTGCTTTTCGCGTGGGTGTTGCCGGCGCGGGTAGTGGGGCGTGTCCCGCAGGTTGGCACAGGCTCGAGATTGAAGCGGACGGTGCCTATGCGATGGGCCAGGTCACGGGGACCGTCAAGGCCGCTGAGGATGGTGAAGGCATCGGCTTCTCCGACGGGCTCGAGTTCATGGGGTCAGGCCGAATCAACGCGGATGACCAACTCGAGTTCAATTGGACCGACGAGGATGGCTTTGCGTACTGGGCGGTCTTCGTCCGTCAGTAGGCGGGTCGCACCTGCGCGGTGGCGCGTGCGCCGCTACCACCGTGTCCGCGCTGGCGTCGCGCGCTTACAATGCGGCACGTCAAAGAAAGAGGCTTGTCATGAGCGAGATCGCCGACCTGTTGCGCGCGGGCGACCGCATTTTTGTGGCGGGCAGCAGTAACGAGCCGACTGCCCTGCTCGAGGCGCTGCGCTCGGCACCTTTACCGCCGGATCTGCGCTTCATTCAGTTCCCGCTTGCGGGCTTCAACCGGGTCGATTTCACCGGGTTGGAGCCGACGGCACGTATGACCACATTCTTCATGACGCCAGAGTTGCGTCAGGCAGACCCAGCGCGGCTCGATTTTTTGCCCATGCACATGCGCACCGTATTCGATTATGTGCGCGGGCATGCGGACATCGCTCTGGTGCAAGTGGCCCGAGGAGCAGACGGCACGCTGCGTGCCGGCCCAAACATAGACTTTCTAGCGGCTGCCCTCGCGAGTGCTCGCACCGTAATCGCGGAATTGAATGAAGCGCTGGTCGCCCCTGCAGGATGTCCGGTCATCGATCCGGCGCGCATCGACCTGCTGGTGACAAGTCGTCGCCCGTTGTATGCGCCTGCTGCGCCCGTCGTCGATGCCGCTGCGAGCGCCATTGGGGAGCACGTGGCTGCTCTTATAAAAGATGGTGACTGCATACAGACCGGCATTGGCGGCATTCCTGCAGCGATCCTCGCGCGGCTGGAGGATCGCTCCGATCTCGGTATGCACGGTGGGCTGATTGATGATGGCGGCATGCGCCTGATTCGCAATGGCAACATCACCGGCGCGCGCAAACCAATCGATACAGGCCTGCATGTCACGGGCATGGCGCTCGGTTCGCGCGAACTCATGGACTGGCTGGCGCAAACCCCAGCCGTCGCCTTTCGTGGTGCGGACCATACCCACGAGTTCTCAGTGATCCGCCAGCTGCCCAACTTTGTTTCAATCAATTCCGCGGTCGAAATCGATCTGCACGGCCAGGTGAATGCGGAGGTCGCTGGGGGTCGTCAGATCTCCGGCACCGGCGGCTCGGTCGATTTCATGCGCGCGGCCAAAGCTTCGCCGGGCGGGCGTTCCATCGTGGCACTCAATGCCACGGCGCGTGGCGGGCAGGTATCTCGCATCGTTCCGCGCGTCGAAATGGTGACCGCGCTGCGCACCGACGTGGATATTGTCGTGACTGAGTATGGCGTCGCCGACCTGCGCAACACGCCGCTCAACGGCCGGGCGGCAGCGCTCATTGCCATTGCCGCGCCTGAGTTTCGTGACGAACTGCGTGCCGCGCTGACCGTGAGCTGATTTCAGCCGATCGCGGCGGGCTCCGGCGCCCGCACGATCATGGACTGGCTCGCGGTCGCCAGCAGTTGACCGCGTTCGTTCCAGAGATGGGCGCTGCCGTGGCCAAACCCGTTCCCTGCGAACTCCATGCGATTGTCGCAGAGCACCCATTCGGACGCGGTCGGCGCCGCGAAGCGGATGGTGTTGTCGAGGCTGGTGCAATGCATGATGTGGCCCATTGCGTTGCCCAGCACCGAGGGCATGTAGTCGGCGATGATCGCTAGCGCCCCGGCGTCGTGCTCCACCTCCGGCATACGCACCCAGAGCGCCGAGCGACCGTCGGCTGACGGGGTGCCAAAACCCGAGAAGCCGAACATGCCCGCCGCAAGCCGCAGCTCGATGTGCTCGTGCACGCTGCCATTGCCGTGGCGCTCGGGAACGATCGGACACTGCTCGGGCGGTGGCACCGAGGGGGCTTTCTGCCAGCAACCGTCGCCAGAAGAGGGTCGGGCGCCGGCGGCGCCGATGATCGTGATCGCCTCTCTGCCGGACTCTGACGCGGCGTGGTCTGACGCGCGGCCCACCACGCGCCCCTGCACGACGTTGCGTCCACGGGCGGGCAGAATCACCTCGAGATCCAGCTGCTCACCGATCTGCGTAAGTGACAGGTACTGCCCCGTTGCCCAGATCACGGGTTTTCCGGTCGCAAGCTCCAGGGCGACGATGCCGGCCGCAAGGCCCACACCCCCGAAGAGCGAGCCACGTCCACCGCTCATGCGCTGGGACAAGGCAAGCTGCCAGTGCGCGTTTTCTATTGCCTGTGAATCGGCGGTCCGACCGGGAACGAGTTCTAGAAATTCGGCGCAGGACAGCTTGGCACGGGTGTGCATCGGGCATTTTCCGGGGAGCGGGCGCCGCACCATAGCGAAACCCGTTCTTTCGAACAATGCGCTGGACTGTGCATCCGTCGGTCACTGGATGGAGCGTGTTTCAGAGCGCGCTGCATAACCGAGCGTGACGTGCGAAAATCGGGCGCAACTTCGACGACCACGCGCGAGGACGAACTTCATGGAACACTTTGACGCGATCATCGTCGGTGCCGGCATCTCCGGTATCGGCACCGCGCATCACCTGCAGACCACGTGCCCGGGCTTCAGCTTCACAATCCTCGAGGGTCGTGAAGCCATCGGCGGCACCTGGGACTTGTTCCGTTATCCGGGCGTGCGGTCGGACAGTGACATGCACACCCTTGGATATTCCTTCAAGCCGTGGCGCGAGGCGAAAGCCATTGCCGACGGCCCGTCGATTCGCCGCTATGTCCGCGAGACCGCGCAGGAGTCGGGCATCGTGCCGAAGATTCGCTTTCGCCATCTGCTGCGCGAGGCGTCGTGGTCTTCAGAAAATGCATGCTGGACGCTGCTGATCGACCGGCCGGATCAGGGTGACCAGGTGTCTCTGAGCTGCGGCATGCTGCTCATGTGCGGTGGCTATTATCGCTACGAACAGGCGCACACGCCGGAGTTCAAGGGCCGTGACACGTTCACGGGCACGGTCGTCCATCCGCAGTTCTGGCCCGAGGACCTCGATTACGCCGGCAAGCGGGTGGTGGTCATTGGCAGCGGCGCGACGGCGATGACGCTGGTACCGGCGATGGCCAAAGGCGGTGCGCACGTCACCATGCTGCAGCGTTCGCCGACCTATGTGGTGTCGCGTCCAGACGAAGACGCGGTGGCGAATCGCTTGCGCCGGTTTCTGCCGGAGAAGTGGGCCTACGCCATCACGCGCCTGAAGAACACCCAGCGGCAGCGGTATTTCTACGGTCGTACGCGTGTTGCGCCCGAGTGGGTCAAGAAGCAGCTGTTAGCGGGCGTGCGCGCCGGCCTCGGGCCGGATTACGACGTCGACACGCATTTCACGCCGCGCTACAACCCGTGGGATCAGCGCCTCTGCCTGATTCCGAACGGCGATCTGTTCAAGTCGATCCGTGAAGGCAAGGCTGAGGTAGTGACGGATCACATCGATTGCTTCACGCCGACCGGGCTCAAGCTGCAGTCCGGGCGCACGCTGGAGGCTGACATCATCGTGACGGCGACGGGCCTCGAAATGTCCGTCATGAGCGGTGTGGCTTTCGCGGTGGATGGTCGGCGCATCGACTTTGCGGACACCTGGTCCTACAAGGGCATGATGTACTCGGGTGTTCCCAATCTCGTTCAGACCTTTGGTTACATCAACGCGTCCTGGACCCTGCGTGCAGATCTGACCGCTGAATACACCTGCCGGCTGGTTAAACACATGAAGAAGACCGGCACCCGAGTGTGCACCCCGACGCTGCGTGCGGAAGACGCGAACATGGTGGCAAGACCGTGGATCGAGGATTTTTCGGCGGGCTACATGCAGCGCGTGATGCACCTGTTTCCCAAGCAGGGCGATCGGGGACCCTGGCGTAACACCCAGGACTACACCAAGGACAAGCGCATGATCCGGTACGCGCCGATCGAGGACGGTGCGCTGGTCTTCAGCAATCCTGCGCCGACCGCGCGAGCGCAGGACGTAGCCGCTGCGGCTGCAGCCTGAGGGGCGCGGTCATGTCGGTTCTTGACCACGCGGCGCGTACCATTGAAGGCGCTGAGCAGGCGCTCTCGGAGTACGCGGGCAAGGTGGTTCTTATCGTCAACGTGGCGAGCCGCTGCGGCTTTACCCCGCAGTACGAGGGGCTCGAGGCGCTCTGGCGCAAGTATCGGGAGCGCGGATTCGTGGTGCTCGGTTTCCCCTGCAACCAGTTTGCGGGGCAGGAACCGGGCAGCGAGAGCGAGATTCAGACGTTTTGCAGCACGCACTACGAGGTCTCGTTCCCGCTCTTTTCCAAGGTCGAGGTGAACGGCCCCAAGGCGCATCCGCTCTTTGTCGAGCTGAAGCACGCGGCGCCCGGCATTCTCGGCAGCGAGGCGATCAAGTGGAATTTCACCAAGTTCCTGGTGGATCGCAGCGGGCGTTCGGTGCGTCGTTACGGCAGCATGGACAAGCCCGAGTCCATCGCCAAGGATATCGAAGCGCTGCTCTGACAAGCCGCCCAGGGTGTCAGGAGCGCGGGGGCCCCGCGCTCGTATAGCGTGTGCCGGGGGGATCAACAGCCCAGCGCGGCGCCGCTTCCCACTGGTCCGCGTAGACCAGCTCCTGCAGCGGACGACGTCGTACCGGGCCGTGGTTCCCAGCCGGTTTGCCAAGCGTCACCGTGCAGCTGATGAACACCTCCGACGGAATCCCGAGCAGAGTCTTGAGCTCTGCATCCACCGCTCCGTGAAAGCCGGTGATGACACCGCCATAGCCGAGCGCGCGCGCGGCGAGCAGCAGATTTTGCACCGCGGGGTAGATGGAGGCGCCTTCCGCATAGCTGGGTGCCCGATAGCGTACGAGACACGGCAGGATCAGGCAGGGCACCGTTTCGAAGTGGTCGACATAGCCCTGCATGGTGCGCGCCATGCGTGACTTGGGCGAGTTCGGGTCTGCGCCTGATCCGCGCTCGTACTGGTCGTTGGTCTTCTTCGCCCCCCAGAGTGCGCGCGCCGCCTCGCCGATAAGCCGTTTGGCGGCGATCGCCGTGGGGCTTGATGTCAGCACCATGAAACGGAACGGCTGCCGGTTGGACCCGCTCGGTCCTCGCGTCGCCGCGAACAGGATGTCGCGCAGGATGTCCTCGGGAATCGGTTCGTCCTGATAGCGGCGGATCGCGCGTGTGGTTGTGAGTCCGGCGAGCAGGCCGACGGTATCGTCCGAGAGCGGACGCTCCGCGAGCGGGCTTGTGCCTGAAGGTGAACCAGTGGGTTGGTCCATGGGAATCCTCGGGATCAGGTGGCGAACGACGGGGCAGTGGCGAATCTGGAGCGTTCACTCTGCCTCATCTAGACTCGGTCATCTTCCCGGTAGAGTCGATGTCATGTCCAGTCCGCTCGATCGACCCCATCAAGAGATACAAGCACACGATCCGCATCACGCCGTCGAGCATGATCTGCAGGAAAAAGGGCTGTCTCATAACTCCATCGGGCTGTTGGGCAGCACGGTGCTTGCGATCTCCTGCGTGGCTCCCGCGTACACGCTCACAGCGACCACGGGGCTGCTGGTCAGCGAGGTGAGCACCCAGGTGCCGGTGATTTTTCTCGCTGGCTTCATCCCCATGTTCTTCGCCGCCTATGCCTACCGCGAGCTTAACAAGGTGGCACCCGACTGCGGCACGTCGTTCACCTGGACCACGAAGGCATTCGGGCCGTACATCGGGTGGCTCGGCGGATGGGCGGCGATACTGGCAACGATCATCGTGATTTCGAACCTGGCCGGCGTCGCGGTGCAGTTTTCCTATCAGTTCCTGGGCGCAGTGTTCGGCAGCGAATGGCTCGCGAACCTCTGGCAGGACAAGCTCGTCAACGTGAGCACCTGCCTCGCTTATCTCGGGCTTGGCACCTGGATCGCCTATCGCGGCATTTCGACCACTGCGCACGTTCAGTACGTGCTTGTTGCCTTTCAGATGTCAGTGCTGCTCTTTTTCGCCGTGGCTGCGATAACCGGTGCCGCGGGCACCCCCGGCTCGCTCAGTTTCAGCTGGGACTGGTTCAGCCTGGAAGGCCTGACCATGTCCGCGTTCGTGGCAGGGCTGTCCGGCTCCATCTTCGCGTTCTGGGGATGGGATTCCGCGCTGACTGCCAACGAGGAAACGACCGATTCGGAGAAAACGCCCGGTCGTGCCGCGCTCCTCGCGGTTGTCTCTATCCTTCTGACCTATCTGCTGGTGTCCATCGGTACCCTCATGTTCGCGGGCGTGGGTACCCATGAACTTGGTCTCGCCAACGAGGACATTGCGGACAACGTGTTTGGCGCGCTCGCGCAGCCGGTCCTGGGCGATCCCTGGCACGTATTCCTGTACCTCTGCGTGGTGGCGTCGAGCAGTGCCAGCTTGATCAGCACCTTTCTCCCGACCACGCGAACCCTGCTCGCCATGGGTACCTATCGCGCACTGCCGCCGCGGTTTGCAGCCATCCATCCGCGCTACCGCTCGCCCTCCTTCGCGACGGCCGCAGCCGGGCTCGCTGCGGGCGTGTTCTATGCCGTGCTCACGTATCTGAGCGAGAACGTGCTGGTCGACACGATCTACTCCATCGGCATCATGATCTGCTTTTACTACGGGCTGACCGCTTATGCCTGCATTTGGTTTTTTCGGCGTGAGCTCTTGCACAACGTGAGTTCGTTCGTGTTCAAGTGCCTGTTTCCGCTGCTGGGGGGGCTGGGGCTCACGTTCGTATTCCTGGTCACCCTGCGTGATTCGATGGCGCCGGACTATGGCAGCGGCGCGTCCATCCTGGGGCTCGGTCTCGTCTTTGTGCTGGGCGTCGGGCTCATTCTTTCCGGACTCGTCGTCATTGCGCTCTGGCGTCGGCGCGACCCGGAGTTCTTCGTTGGCGACACGCTGAAGACCGACACGCCGGTGTTGCTCGATTGAGCGCGGCGAATGATCTCACGCGTGATCTCACGCGCGCCCTTGGCGACCTGCTCGAACGGGTCGAAGAACTCGAGACCAAGGCGGCGTTCCAGGAAGACACGATTCAGGAGTTGAACGACGCGCTGGTCGGTCAGCAGGCGCGCATCGATCAGCTGGAAAACATCCTGCGCCGCCTGCTCGAGGAGGTGCGGGGGCTCATGGAAACCGGCAGCCCGGTAACCGAAGAGCCGCCACCGCCGCACTACTGAACAAGCGCGCGGACGGGATTCAAGGCGGCGTCAGGGCAAGGCGCGGAACACGGCCTGCATGCGCGCTACCCGATCCACATACGCGTCCGGATCGTGATCGCCGCAGCGCTGGCCGGGCGCGAAGCGCAAAGCATTATCCGCATAGCGCCGCGCAGCCCCGGCGCCGCAAAGGTGGATGACAGCGGCAAGACGCTGCCGCTGGGCGCGGGACACCTGGCGCAGATTGCGCTCGTCGAGAATGGCGCCAACCTGATGATCAAGCCACGCAGCGGTCATTTCGATCGCATGCGAGGGCAGCACGCGCGCGTAGAGTGCGTTGAACCAACAGCTTTTCCAGTCGTACCACGGACCTTCCCGCGCCACACGATGGTCGCGAATGCAGAAGCGGCGCGCGAGATCAAAGGTGCCGTCGGTGATCTGATACATGCCCACGGCGCTCGAAGCCGGGCGCCAGATTTCGAGCGGGCTCGGCGTAAATGAGAAACGCCAGTAGGTGCGCGCCACCGGGTTGCCGGAAGCCTCCACCTGCGCGAGGGCGGCGAGAAAGTCTGGTGTCAGCGTGTCGGTTGCGTGTTGTCGAAACAGGGGGGCGTAGGCGGACCAGGTCTCTGCGGGCAGTTTGTGTAACACGCCGCTTACCGGAAAGAAGAGTTCGGTCGGCTTGCGCATGACCTGATAGAGCCAGTTGCCGAAGATTGCGAGCGTCGCGAGGACGATGCAGGCAATCACCACGCGCAATTCCCCTGGGATTCGGCGCAGACCCGCAAAAAATGCTCGCAGCCGACCGGGTGAAGGCTTGCGCCTGGATCGCTTCGACCGACGCGCGCGTTTCCGTTGGGGCTTGGTCTCGGGCATGGGTCCTGTGATGCGTCTCGCGCGCTGCACTTTATACCGGACCCGATGCCAGTCGGGCAGATCGCCTCGGGCAGATTACCTCGAGCATTTTGCCTTGTTCCCCAGCGCCGAGGGTTGGAACATAGGCGCCGGTTACTGCTGCGCGCACCCGTTCGAGGACACAGAGTGTCGATCCCGCCCAATACCGCTCAAGCCCCCGAGTTTGCCACCAGTCACCGGCCCAGGCTGCGTGCGGCATTTGCGCATCCCCGCTACTGGCCGACGTGGCTCGTCTGGTGCGTGCTCGGGGTGCTCAGGTGGGTGCCCTGGCGCGTACGCGGATGGCTTGCGCGCGTGCTGACGGCGCTGCTTGTCCAGTTGCCCACCGCGCGACGGCACGATGCGGCTGCGAACCTCGCAGCCTGCTTTCCCGCGGCATCGGCGGCAGAGCGGTGGGCGCTCCTGGTGCGTACGGTGCGAATTCAGATCGAACTCTATCTCGCGTTCGGCGTACTGCTCTTCGGGCGGCGTGATCGTCTGTTGCAGCGCTTTGATGTCTCCGGCCTCGAGGCGGTGGAGGCGGCTCGAGCCGCTGGGCGTGGCGTCATTGTGCTGACACCGCACACGTGCGCGTTCGAATGGGGCGGTCAGTGCATCGCCATGTTGCGGCCGGTGGTGAGCGTGGCGCGTCTGCATGCCGAAGATGGGCTCATGGACTGGATCATGCACGCGATGCGATTGAAGTCCGGCGGCGTGGTCTATGGAAATGCCCAGTCGCTGGTGCCGCTCATCAAGGCGGTGCGAGGAGGACGGTGGTTCTTCTATCTGCCGGATGAGGATCGGCGCGACGAAGGCGGCGTGTTTGCGCCGTTCTTTTCGGAGGAGAAACTGACCATTCCATCCATTGGCCGGCTTGCCAGCGCGTGTCGGGCGGATGTCTTTCCCACGCGGATCTTCTATCACCCCGATACGCAGCGTTTCCAGGTCACCTTTCTTCCCGCGCTGCCGCCCTTTTCCGGCTCAGACATGGCTCTGGATGCGGTTCAACTCAATGCCGCCCTGGAGTCGGTGCTGGCGCCTGATCCCGCGCAATATTCATGGT
>JBMTYG010000008.1:0-47951 GCA_049454295.1 Pseudomonadales bacterium | reverse complement strand
GGCGCCGCGGTGCGGCGCTCGACCGCGTGTCTGAGCAGCTGCCGCTCGCTTGTCACGGTCTGTCGCTCTCGCTCGGCGGATTCGCCCCGCTGTCAGCGGGGTTTCTGGGACAGCTGCGAAGCTTTCTCGAACAACACAGGGTAACGCTCTACAGCGAACACCTGAGTTATTGCGGCGACGAAGGCTACCTTTACGATCTGCTTCCGATCCCGTTCACCGCAGAAGCGGTGCGTCACGTCGCCTCCCGCATCCGTCAGGTTCAGGATGCGCTCGGTCGCCGCATTGCCGTGGAGAACATCTCGTACTACGCCGCGCCGTTTCAATCGCTCGCCGAGATCGAGTTCCTGACGGCGGTGCTGGCTGAAGCGGATTGCGACCTGTTACTCGACGTGAACAACGTCTTCGTCAACAGTGTCAATCATGGCTATGACCCGCGCGAGTTTATCGACCGGCTACCGATCGATCGGGTCGTTGCGATGCATGTGGCGGGTCACTACGACCAGGCCGAGGACTTGAAGATCGACACACACGGCTCGCCGGTCAACGATGATGTCTGGTCGCTGCTCTCCCATGCGTACCTGCGCTGCGGTGTCCGCCCGACCGTGCTCGAGCGCGATTTCAATATCCCGCCGCTCGAAGACCTGTTGCGCGAGGTGGAACGCATTCGAACGCTGCAGCTCGGGCTTTCGTCCCGATCAGCACTTGTGTCTGAACACGCGACGGCTGCCGGGGACGCTGCCTGTGGCTGCTGAAGAGTCTCCGGGCCTGTTTGATCAGCTGAGATCGTTGCCGGCGCATATACGCGACCCGCGGCGCGCCCCCCCCCCCGGGGTCGATGAGCGTGCCGCGGCAGTGTACCGCGAGCTCTTCTTCAACAGTCTCGACGGTCTCCTGCGCGCTCATTTTCCGGTTCTGTGTCGCACACTGGGCGACGCTGTTTGGCGGCAGCTCGTTGCCGATTTTCTTCGCGATCATCGTGCCAACACGCCGCTGTTTCCCGAGATCGGCGAGGAACTCATTGCCTTTTTGCAGGCACGTCAGGCGGCGGCGGAGCCGGATCCACCCTGGGTGCCGGAACTCGCGCACTTCGAGTGGGTTGAGCTCGCGCTCGAGATCGACCCGGCGGTCCCCGATGCCAATGCATTCGAAGCGGATGCCGATGTCCTGGCTCATGTGCCGGTACTGTCACCGCATGCCGTCGTGCTCGTCTATCGCTATGCGGTGCATCGCATCGTCGAGGGGTCTGTGCCGACAGCTCCATCGGACACGCCGGTCTGCCTGCTCGCCGTGCGGGATGCTGCAGGGCGCGTGCGTCTTTCCGAGACAAATCCATTCACGGTTCAGCTGATTGAGCGACTGGGTGCAAACACGAACAGGAGCGGTCGCGAGCTGCTGCTCGCGCTGGCTGCTGACGCGGGTGCGCAAAGCCATAGCGTGCTTGAAGGCGGTGCCGAGCTGTTTCGCCAGTTGCAGCGGCAGGGCGTGATCCTGGGCGCTCGGCGTACAGCCACCTGATGCTTGCGGGTATGATAGTCGCCTCTGATCTGAGCCCGGGTCTCGCATCCGCCGGGTGATACGCTATGCCGCTCCTCAGAATGCTTCGAATTGCGACCTGGCTGCTGCTGGGAGCGGCGTTGATGGTGGTGTTGGGCGTTTTTGCGGGACCGCTTTGGTGGGTGGCTGCGCTTGTGCTCACGCTTCTCACGGCTGGCGGCCTGCGCAGCGTACGCCAGGCCCTCGCGCCGCTGTTGCAGCAAGCGGCGGGTCTTCAGCGTGGGTCGCTCGAAGCCTTGATCGAGCCCGCGGCGCCGGATGTGGCGACTCTGGTCCGATCGTTCAACGGTTTGGTCGAGCGTCTTGGCACGGTGCTCGACGAGGAACTGAGCCAGTTCGATCATCTGTTGCGGCTGACGCACCATGATCCCCTGACCGGGCTGTTGACGCGCGAGCATTTCATTGCCCGCACGCGATCGTTGCTTGATCGCGAAGACATTCCCGGAGCGGGACTGTTCGTGATCTGCCGACTGCCAGACTTGCAGCGTCTGAATCGCGATCACGGCTGGGCGGTGGTGGATATTCTCATTCGGCGGTTCGCGCGCGGCGTGGCCACGTTACCGTTTGCTTGTGAAGAGCGTCTCGTCGGCCGCCTCAATGGCTCTGAGGTCGGGCTCCTGCTGCTGCCCGGTTTGGCGGATGACGCGCTCCTGCCACTCTTTGGCCTGTTCGATCAGATCGTTGAAGAGCTCGAGTTGTCCCCGGATTGCGCGTTGCGCATCGCGGGGACGCGGTGCTTTGCGGACGAACCAACAGCGGTGATTCTGACCCGCGCGGACGCGGCAATGGCGCGGCTTCTCAGCACCGGTCGGTGGGAACCGCAGGTTGTGTCCCATGGCGGCGATCTCCCCGAGCAGGATGCTGTGCTTGCAGCGGTGCTGCGTGAGGTGGCAGCCGGCAGTGCAACACCAGAGCGGCTGAAGATTGTCGGTTTGCCGGTCGCGGCGCCGTCCGCATGCCTGTTCGAAGAATGTCGTCTGCGACTTCGCGAAGGGCCCGATACGCCATGGAGCTCAGCTCGCGGGGCGCTGCTGCACCTGGATTCGGATACGCGTGTGGCGCTGGATCGCGTGCTGGTCGGTCTTGCGCTCGACCATGCTGCTGCGCGTGGGACACCGGTAGCCGTGGGGCTGTCGCCGCAGAGTCTGACTGACGGCCCGCTTGATTCACTATTGCGGCAGCTTGAATCGGTCCCTTCGCGGGCGTCTCGTCTCTGGCTCGAGGTCCCGGAGTCGGCGCTCACCCAGCACGGCAGCGGATTCCAGAGGCTCTGCGCGCGCGCGCGTCCGCTCGGTTGTCGCGTGGGCATCAGTCATTTCGGGACGCAGGCGCGTCTGGGTCAGCTGTCTGACATCCGCTTCGACTACCTCAAGATCGACGCTGCGCTGGTGGCGGGCGTGCATCAACGCGCGGGCAACCAGATTCTCCTGCGTGCGCTGCTGACGTTCGCTCATGCGGTTGGCGTGCTGGCGGTTGCGGATGGGGCGACTGAGGATGCCGAGCGCGCCACGCTGTTCGAGCTCGGATTTGACGGCGTGGCCGGTCCTGCCGCTTCGCGGCCGGGGTCAGTGCTTACGCGCTAAGTGTTTGCGCTTGTGCTGGACATAGTCGACAAGGATGTACTCACCCAGCTGCTCGGGGGTCGTATAGAACACGCGCCCGCCGTTGATGCGCGCAATCTCGTCCATAAAGGCGCGCAGATAGTCGCTCTCTTCGAGCATGAACGTGTTGATCGCGATGCCGCGTTGGGTGCAGTGCTTTACCGCCTTAAAAGTGGCTCGAATCGTCTGCGGCGTCGGCGGATAGGCGAATTGCGCCTGCCCCTTTTCGATATGCGCCGTGGGTTCGCCGTCTGAAATCATGATGATCTGGCGTGTGCCGCTCTGGTGCTTTGATAGCAGCTTCTCTGCCAGCAGAAGCGCGTGTTGCATGTTGGTGCCGAGCACGTACTCATCCCACTGCAGATAGGGCAGGTCGCGCGGCTTGAGCTCCTTGGCATAGGCAGCAAAGCCAAGGATGTAGAAGCTGTCCCGCGGGTACTGCGAGGTGATGAGCTGGTGCAGTGCGAGCGCGACCTTTTTTGCCGCCTGGAAGGAGCCGCGCAATGCCATTGACCATGACAGGTCAACCAACATGGCGGTGGCGGTGGAGGTGATGAGTTCGCTGCGATAAATCTCGAAGTCTTCGGGTTGAAGGCGTACGGGCAGGCTGGGTCCGTTGCGCAGCAGTGCGTTTCGAATCGTGCGTGGCATGTGCAGGTGGAACGGATCGCCGTACTCGTAGGGGCGGGTGGTCTCCAGCCGTTCGCCGAAGCGGCCTTCTTCCGGTATGGCGTGGTTGCCGAGGCTCTGGCGCTTCAGCCGCTCATAGATCTCACCCAGCGCCTTCTGACCGATCATGCGCGAACCACGGGCGGTCAGTTCGTAACGGTCGTCGTCGGTCGGGCGCACGTAGCCTGCGTCTTCGAGTGCCTTCATGAGCTCGTTCATCGTGTCGAGGTCGTCCGCTGCCTCGTCACCGAGCAGATCCTTCAGCAGATCGCGGTCGATGCGACCGGGGTCGCCGTTGCGCTCGGCGTCCTGCAGCTGGCCCATCAGCTGGTCTAGCGCCTGCATCTCGTTCATGAGCTCCATGGCGGCTTCGAGCCCAATACGTTCGTCACCGCTGAAGCGATAGCGCGAGCCTTCAGGGTTCAGGAAGTCGAGGGCTTTGCCAAGACGACGCAACTCGCTTTCGAGCGCTGGATCACCGAACCGGTCGCGCATGAGACTCTGCAGGGCGGCCTGCTGCTCGGGCGACAGCGAGTTCATGAGCGACTGCGCTGCAGCCATTTGCTGTTCCATCTGCTTCAGCAGTTCGTCGAGCGAGGTCGGCGGCGGTTCGCCGAACATATCGCCGAAGCGCTCCATGAATTCGTCAAAGCCGGGGTCGTCACCGGCGATGCGCTTCGCAAGCATATCGTTCAAAGCCGACAGCATGTCCTTCATGCGTTCAAGATCGCCCTGGGACAGGTTCTTGACCATGTCCTCGACGTTCTTGAAGAAGCTACCTGCCATCGAGCGACGCAGCTCGTTTAGCAGTTCGAGGAACTTGCGCTGCGCGTCCGGATTCAGGAACTCGTATTGCTCGAGCGTGCGGATGCGGCCCGCCAAGTCCTCGGGAAGTGCGGCGAGTTCATCCGCGTTCTTGCGGGCGATGTTCTTCAACAGCTCGGCGGAGAAATCGTTTTCGGTATCCTTTGCCAGCCACTCATCGATGCGCTCGCGCTCGAGCGCAAGAATGTCCTCGAGGCGCTCTCGGAAATCCTCGAAAATGCTCGAGAGGTCGAAACGTTCCAGCTGTTGTTGTTTGCGTTCGCGCAGCTGTTTCAAAAATTCGCGCAGACCTTTCATGGCGCCGCCCTCGGGCATGGTCATGCCGCGCGAGAGCATATTGCGCATGGCCCAGCGCAGGTCGCCGTACTCCATCAGGTCTTCGGCCAGCGCGCCAAGCAGCGCATCCGGATCGAGGGCTTTAGCCTGAGAACCGTCCCAGCGCGAGAAGCGAAAGCCGCGGGGGATCTGTCGCATGAAGCCTCCGGACGCTAGCGTCGGTAGGTGGCGCTGCCGCCGTGTTCGTGCTTGTTCAGGAGCTTGTGCACGTGCAAGCCTTCGAGCACCAGTTCGATAATCGCGGCCCGTACGCCCTGCGTCGCCGCATCCGCGTCGGGGAAGAATTGCTCGATACCCGGCAGTTTGCGCGCGATTTCCGCATAGTCGGCGGCCTTGGCACTTTCCGCCGTCTCCACCGTCAGATCGCCCTCGAAAGCCGCGGCGACCGCCTTGGCATCCTGAATGCGGTAGTGGCTGTCGAATACGGACTTGATCGCAGCCTGCAGGATGCGCGCAGTGATGCGGTCTTCCTGCCCTTCTTCCGTGGCCTCGAATTCCACTTTGCCCTGGAAGCTGGGCAATACGTAGGGCAGGTCGGACATGCGCGGCACCACCTCGGTTTCACCGGTGCGCAGCGCGCGGCGCAGGGCGTTGGCGACCAGCGCCTCGTAAAGCGCGATCGAGGTGCGAACGGAGACGCCGGAGCGCTGATTGATGTCGGGGGATCGGCGCGCGAAATGGGTGATCTGGACGATGATCTCTTTCATGAAGCGTGGCACCGCAAGCTGCAGCCCTTCCACGTCGGCAACGTGGGCTTCCTGTTCAACAATCGCGATCTCGTCGTCGACACGGGCGGGATAGTGGGTGCGAATCTGGGCGCCATAGCGATCTTTCAGCGGGGTGATGATGCGACCGCGATTGGTGTAATCCTCTGGATTAGCCGTTGCGACGATGAAGACGTCGAGATCAAGGCGCACACGGTGCCCGCGGATCTGCACGTCGCGTTCCTCGAGCAGGTTGAGGAGCCCCACCTGAATGCGCTCCGCAAGGTCGGGCAGTTCGTTGATCGCGAAGATACCTCTGTTCACGCGCGGTACTAGGCCATAGTGCAGGGTCAGCTCGTCGGACAGGTAGCGCCCCTCGGCGATCTTGATGGGATCGACTTCACCCACGAGGTCGGCAATGGTGATGTCCGGGGTCGCAAGCTTCTCCGCATAGCGCTCGCTGCGGTGCAGCCAGCGGATCTCGGCGGCGTCGCCCGCTTCCGCCACGATCCGGCGACCGAGGGGCGTGACAGGTGCAAACGGGTTCTCCGGGATCTCGGCGCCTGCGAGGGTCGGGGTCCACTCATCCAGGAGCCCAATCAGCCCACGCACGATGCGTGATTTCGCCTGACCGCGCTCGCCGAGCAGGATGATGTCCTGGTGTCCGAGTATGGCGTTGGTCAGCTGCGGTACCACCGTGTCGTCATAGCCGGTGACGCCGGGGAATAGCGTCTCCCCGCGGCGCAGGCGAGCAATCAGATTGGACCGCACTTCAACCTTCACCGGCCGAACCATGTAGTTCGTTGCCTTCAACTGGCCCAGGGTGGTTGCAGAGGGAGGTGACGTGGTCATGGCAATCCTCGATGGGCAGTCAGGTGGGCAGTCCGTAGGGCGACCTTCGTGGGTGCGGCGTGCGTGACTCACGGACGGTAGCGCTGAGTTTGTCAGCGCGGGCAAATGCCCGCAACGGTCTGTCCCGATTGAATTTCTTCAGTCAGCGCCAAGGTTCGGCACTCCTTCAGCAATAAATAAGCGTAAAAACCTGCGGTAACGTCAGTTTTTTTCGTGGTCAAAAAAAATGCTCAGCAAATATAGTGCGTTTCGTGGAGGCGGCGATGGGGATCGTTGACTCGGGGGTGAATGGGTTTCAAAGATTTAGGAGCTGCGTATGTTTGTTAACCCCGATGATGCTCGGATGGCTACCGGTCTTGGGAGCTTCGTTGTCGAACGGTCGACAAGAGGTCGACCCCGTTGGTCACGCTGGATGGCCATGGTTCTTCTCGGTGCGGGGGCGCAGGCGGCCCATAGCTATGACATTCCCACGGGTCTGCCGCCGAGTCCGCTCTTCGGGGCCGAGCCCTTCACGCAGCAGATGCTCCTGTTCGAAGAGTTTGGAGTGCAGTCGGTGCCCCGCTCGAACTGCCGCAACTGTGCGCCCCTGCCGCAGGTAGCAGACTGCGCAAGTTCACCCACGGGAACGGCGCTGGACACGTTCCTGCGTCAGAGCCTTTCGCCGCTGCCCACCGAAGCCGCCAACACGGCATTGCGCAATCCCTGGCATGAACGCATTGAGCAGTGCCTGGGTAGAACCCTGCAGACCAGTGCGCAAGAAGGGCGTCCGCCCGGTGTCTGGTTCTCGCACCAGCGCTGGAACGACTTCAAGCCGCGGGAATATGTGCAGACAGTGACCACTGGCGCGCGGGTCAACGGTGGCATGCGTGATCGCATGCAGCGCCATGGCTATCGCCTCGGCGAGTTCGGTCCGGGTGGCTTGTATCACAACACCACCGGCGCCGCTGGGTTCAATGGCACCACCCGAGGTCTGCCGATACGCCTGCATCCGAACCTGCCGGTGCAAGAGCCGAACTCGGTCTGGACTTTTGACGGCACTTTGCCGCCCAAGCTCATGACAGTGCGTTACGGCATGCCGCTGATTTTCCGCCACTACAACGCGCTGCCGGTCGATCAGGCTGCGAACAATGGTTTTGGCCTGCACACCCTCACGACCCACAATCACAATGGCCATAACCCGGCTGAAAGCGACGGTTTTCCAAACGCCTATTTTTTTCCGGGGCAGTATTACGACTATCGCTACCCGCTTGCGCTGGCCGGACATGATTCGATCAACACGCGGGCGACCGATCGCCGTGCCGGCGCGCCGAACGGACGCGGCGGCATTACGCGGGTGAAAGGCGACTGGCGCGAGACCATGAGCTCGCTCTGGTTCCATGACCACATGCACGATTTCACCGCGCCGAACGTTTACAAGGGCGGGGCTGGCGCGATGAACATTTACAGCGCGATCGACCGCGGCAACGAGGCATTGAACGATGGCGTGAACCTGCGTTTGCCGAGCGGCACCGCGCTCGATTGGGGTAATCGAGACTACGACATCAACCTGGTTTATGCCGATAAGGCATGGGATGCCCGCGGTCAGCTCGCTTACAACATCTTCAATCTGGACGGCTTTCTCGGTGATCGGGTCACGGTGAACTGGCTTTATAAGCCGTACCTCGAAGTGCGCGCGCGGCGTTACCGGCTGCGTATGTTGAACGGCGCCGTCGCTCGCTACTTCAAGATCGCTGTGGTCGACAGCCAGGGTAACCGCGTGCCGGTGCACTTGGTCGCCAATGACGGCAACATCATGGAGCACGCGGTGCCGTTCCCGAATGCGCAGTCTCAGGATCTGCCCACCCAGGCAATTGGTGAGCGTTATGACCTCGTCATCGACTTCTCGCGTTACAGCGAAGGCGACCGCATCTATTTTGTGAATGTGATGGAACATAAAAGCGGCCGGGGTCCGGAGAAAGACCCGGTGCCGCTGGCCTCGATCCTGAACGGCACCTATCAGGGTGACCCGGCGGTGGGCAAGTTTCTCGAGTTCCGCGTGCGTGCCTATTCGGGCGTAGATCAAAGCATGAATCCGGCTGACTACGAGCCGGGCAAGCTCAAGATGGTGCCGTTGCCGGCGAAACCAGCAGCGGGCAGTCCCGAGTACATGGCGGCGACCCACCGCACGTTCGAGTTCGGCCGCAGTGGCGGTACCGACAACAAACCCTGGACGGTCAAGGTGGACGACGATCAGGTAGCGAACGGTGAGATCGATCGCGTAGCCGCAGCGCCTGAGCGCGGCGCGTTCGAAATCTGGCACTTCCGCAACGGCACGGGCGGCGGCTGGAGCCATCCTGTGCACGCGCACTTCGAGGAAGCGCACATTCTCTCCAAGGATGGGCTGCCACCGCCGATCTGGGAGCAATGGGCACGGAAAGACATGTTCCGGGTCGGGCCGGAGGTCGACAGCGCGCGGGACATCACGGTGGCGATCCGCTTCCGCGAGTTCATGGGCACTTTCGTCGAACACTGTCACAACACGACGCATGAGGACCACGCGATGCTGCTGCGCTGGGACATTCGCAACCCGGGTCAGACGGTTGCGATTCCGGCTCCCTACCCGGACTGGGAAGGGGTCAAGTATGTCGAGTCGTCCTCGTTGCCGACGGCGGTCACTGGTAATCCAGACAAGACCGACCCGTTCGCCGAGGACTGAGCGGCGGGCGGGAACTTAGGCTCGGGCGCGATCAATCGCAACTTTTAGTTGACAAAAAGGTAAGGAAAACCGATAATTCAATCATCTGTCTATATTTCCTAGTGACAGTGCTATTGGTTTTCACCAGGTTGCGAGGTTTATATGAAACTCATGCTGATCGATCGCGCTCGGGCGGCAATGCGGCGGGCCCCGGCGCCCGCCGCCACCGTGTCCACGTGGGTGCTAGCCGCGCTGCTTGCCGCAGCCCCCGCTTACGCGGTGTACGATATTCCCACCGGGGCTCCTCCAAGCCCGCTGTTTGGCGCTGAGCCATTCACGCAGCAGATGCTGCTGTTCGAAGAGTTCGGCATGAAGTCCGTCCCGACGTCCAATTGCCGTAACTGCAAACCGTTTCCGCAGGTGGCCGATTGCTCAAGTTCGCCTACGGGGGCGGCACTCGATGCCTATTTGCAACAAACGCTCTCACCGCTGCCGACCGTTGAGTCGAATCAGAGTGAGCCTAATGTCTGGCATAGCCGGATCGAGCAATGCCTGGGCCGGACGCTGCTTTCGAGCTACAGCGAGGGACGGCCTCCCGGCGTGTGGTTCGCGCACCAGCGCTGGAACGAGTTCAAGCCGAAGGAATTCGTGCAGACGGCGACCGCCGGCGCGCGCGACAACGGCGGCATGCGCGATCGCTTGCAGCGCCATGGGTATCGGCTGGGAGAGTTTGGCCCCGGCGGGCTCTATCACAACACCGCCGGTGCGCCGGGATTTAACGGCACGACGCGCGGCTTGCAGGTTCGTCTTCACCCGAATATGCCGGTCCAGGAACGTAACTCCGTGTGGACGTTCGATGGCTCCTTGCCGCCCAAGCTCATGACCGCGCGCTATGGCATGCCGGTTCTGTTCAGGCACCACAACGCCCTGCCCATCGACGAAGCCGCCAACAACGGTTTCGGCCATCACACCGTCACCACGCACCATCACAACGGTCACAACCCGGGTGAAAGCGATGGCTTTGCCGGCGCGTATTTTTACCCAGGGCAATACTACGACTACCGTTGGCCAATGATTTTGGCCGGTTACGATACGATCAACACAGCCGCGACGGATCGACGCGCGGGCGCCCCCAACGGTCGTGGCGGCATCACGCGGGTCAAGGGTGACTGGCGCGAGACGATGAGCTCCCTGTGGTTTCACGATCACATGCATGATTTCACCGCGCAGAATGTCTACAAGGGCAACGCCGCCGCGATGAACCTCTATAGCGCGGTGGATCGCGGCAACGAAGGGCTCAATGACGGTGTCAATCTGCGGTTGCCGAGCGGCACCGCGCTCGACTGGGGTAACCGCGACTACGACGTCAACCTGGTAATTGCTGACAAGGCATGGGATGCCCGCGGACAGCTGTTCTTCAATATCTTCAACCTGGACGGCTTTCTCGGTGATCGCGTCACGGTGAACTGGCTCTACAAGCCGTATTTAGAGGTGCGTGCCCGTCGTTACCGTTTCCGCATCCTGAATGGCAGCGTGTCGCGCTACTGGAAGTACGCAGTGGTAGACAGCGCGGGTAACCGCGTGCCGGTACACATGGTGGCGAATGACGGCAACATCATGCAGCACGCCATTCCCTTCCCGAACGCCCAGTCTCAGGACCTGCCTACCCAGGCGATCGGCGAGCGTTATGACCTTGTGATCGACTTCTCGAAGTTTCCGGAAGGCGAGCGCCTTTATCTTGTGAACCTCATGGAACACCAGGGTGGGCGTGGACCGGAAAAGGATCCGGTGCCGCTGGCGGCCGTTTTGAACGGGACCTATCAGGGTGATCCTGCGGTCGGCAAGTTCCTCGAATTCCGGGTGCGTGCCTACCAAGGCGTTGATCAGAGCATGAACCCGGCCGACTACGAGCCCGGCAAGAAGCAGATGATTCCGCTGCCGGCTGTGCCGAGCCCGGGTAGCGCCGAGTATATGGCCGCCAACCATCGGACCTTCGAGTTTGGTCGTAGCGGTGGAACCGACAAAACCCCCTGGACCGTTAAGGTAGACCAGGCCGACGTGATCAACGGTCAGATCGACCGCACCGCGGCGGAGCCGGACAAGGGCGCGCTCGAGATCTGGCATTTCCGCAACGGCGGCAACGGCTGGAGCCATCCGGTGCACGTGCACTTCGAGGAAGCGCAGATTCTTGCGAAGGACGGTCAGCCGCCCCCGATTTGGGAACAGCATGCGCGCAAGGACATGTTCCGGGTGGGTCCAGAAATCGATAGCGCCCGTGACATCACCGTGGCCATCCGCACGCGAGAGTTCATGGGCACGTATGTGGAGCACTGCCACAACACGCAGCATGAAGATCACGCCATGCTCCTGCGCTGGGACATCAAAAACCCGGGCCAGACCGTGCGGATTCCATCCCCGTTCCCGGACTGGGAAGGTGTGCGCTACATCGAGTCGGGCACGATCCCCTCGGCGGAAACCGGTGTGACGAACAAGATCAACCCGTTTGGCGACACGGCGCCCCGGTGATCCATAGCCAAAACTGACGACCTGTTGCTCTAAGGTAATCTCATGAAGTCTCTGCTCAAAGGCGAACCGCGCGCCGGTTGGCCGGCGCGCATCCTGGCCACGCTCGCGCTGCTCGTTGCTGTGCAGGCATTCGCGACGACCAGTGGGTCGCGGTGGGGTGACCAGTATTTCCCCAACGTGGAATTGACCAATCAGGATGGACAGAAGCTGCGCTTCTACGATGACGTCATCAAAGGCAAGGTGGTCGCGATCAATTTTATTTTTACCAGCTGCCGGGCGATTTGCCCGGCAGAAACGGCCCGCATGCGCCAGGTGGAGAAGGCGCTGGGCGAACAGATGGGGCGTGACGTCTTCTTCTACTCGATCAGTATTGATCCAGATCGGGACACCCCTGAGGTGCTGAAGGCGTACGCCGCCAAGTTCGGCACCGGTCCCGGCTGGCAATTCCTGACCGGCAAGGAAGAGGACGTGATTCTGCTTCAGAAGAAGCTGGGCCTCTGGGTGACGGACGCGCAGTCGATCGATCCGAAGGATCACAGTATCAACCTGATCGTGGGCAACGAGAGCACGGGTCGCTGGAGCAAACGATCATCGTTCGATGATCCCAAGGTGCTCGCCCGGCTGCTCGGGGAGTCGCTGCATAACTATCGCTTCGCACGGGCCGCGCCCGAAGCGAACTATGCAAGCGCAGACCACCGAGTCGAGTTCACCCCCGGAGAGCATCTCTTCAATATACGCTGCAAGGCGTGTCATACCGTCGATGGCTCGGGCGCGGAGCATGTGGGCCCGGATCTCCTGGGCGTGGTGCAGCGTCGTGATGACGCCTGGCTCAAGCGCTGGATCAAGGAACCTGACGCGATGCTCGCTGAGAAAGATCCCCTGGCCATGGCGCTCTATCAGCAATACCGTGAATTGCCCATGCCAAACCTCGGACTCTCGGACGAAGAGGTCGATCAGGTGATCGAGTACATGTCTACCGTCGGTCGCGAAGGCGCGTCCGTGAGCCGTTCATCGCCCGCGGACGGCGACTCCGCTACAGTCCCCGGTTCTTGAACACTCCTCGGAGAGTTGATGTCGGAACGCCTTTTCTGTGCCGAAGCCGAACCGCGGGAGCCCCTGGCGGGCACCGCGGACCCGGTGGATATCTGGATCCTGATCGAGTACCGACCGACGTGGCGCGCTCGTGCTCACGAGGACAACGACCTGCCGGCTGGGTTTCGTGAATGGTTGTCCTCTGGCATCCAGGCGCTCGCGGCACAGGGTATGCGGGCGCGGCCGCAGTTCATCCGCCAGCCGTCCCGCAGTGACCCGGTCTTGCAGCTGCTGCTCGCTACACCCGCGGGCTTATTTGCCCACAGCTTCACCGATTACGCGGAACTCCTGCGGGTGGATTTAGCACCCCTCGCGATTGCACCAAGCGTCGAACCCGTCCAGGCTCCCCACTACTTTGTCTGCACGAACGGCCAGCGCGACGTCTGTTGCGCGCGATTCGGTCTGCCCGTGTATGCCGCCCTTGCCGAAGCTTTAGGTAACCGTGCCTGGCAGATCACGCACCTGGGCGGGCATCGCTTCGCACCCAACGTGCTCGTCCTGCCTGATCGCGCACTCTACGGACGGGTGACGCCTGACGCCCTGCCTGCCTTTCTGCATGCGATTGAGTCCGGGCGCCGTGCCTTTGCCCATCTCCGCGGACGCACCGCACTCCCGCGTGCGGTACAGGCGGCAGAGGCGTTCCTCGCACGGGATGATCTGCTGCTGGATTCAGTGACCGCCGATGACGATCACACTGTGGCGACCTTCCGCGCGGCTGCGGGCCCCGTCCGCGTGCAGGTCGGGCGCGAGGGCACGCCCCTCGTGGTAGTGCCGAGCTGCGGCGCAGAGCCGGAAGAGGTCCGTCCCTACAAGCCGGTGCTCTTGCCCCCCAGCACGTAGGCGCAGTCGTGCCTGTTGAATAGCACGGCCGACTGCTCGCGCCGCGCGAGCGCGGTGCCCGCAAAGAGCACTTCATCGCCGGGCGCAAGCGCGACTTCCGCAGCGGGCAGCGCCTGGAAGACGCCACCACGCGCAAGTCCGAGCGCAAGTGCCGGCAGGGGTTGCTCCCGGTCGGCTGGATTCTTGAGCAGGGTATCCATGGGTACCTGCGCCCCGCTGGCGAGAAACTGCAGCAGAGCCGGCGCCCAGGTGCCATCGATCCGCGCGCGCCACAGGACCGGCGTGCGCGAACCGAGCAGCCGCGCGAGGCGCTCAAGCAGCGCCGCCGCCCATGCGTTGTCCCGCGCCCGGATTTCTGCGAGCAGCTGCGTCAGCCAGGGCGTGCGTATCTCGGCCAGGCATCCGTTGGCGATGATCTGGCTCGGCACCATGGTGATGTCTGCGTCAAATGCATCAAAGAGCGCGCGGCTCGACTGCGTGTTCTGCCGTAGCACGGTAAACAGGTTGGGATTCATCTCTTTGGCGGTCACTGCGATGGACAGATTGACGATGTCGTCATCGGTCCCGGCCACCACGCCAACCGCGGTCTCGATGCCTGCTTGTCGCAGGGGCTCCGGTTCTGTGCCGGTGCCGTTAATGGCGCGAACGCCCGGAAGGCTGCTTTCGTCCGGATCGATCACCGTCACATCGAGCTCCTGAGCCCGCAGCGCCTGGGTGACCTCTCGACCAAAGCGACCGTAGCCCGCTACCACCCAGTGTCCCCGCGGCGGCGGCTTGCTTGGCACGAAAGTCTGGTCCGGGGGTGTCGTGAGCCAATCGATCAAGCGCTGGCTGGCGGGTGCCGCCAAGGCAAGCGCGAGATGCGTGCCAAAACGCGCGAAGGGATTCACGATATGGTCGGTGCCGAAGGAGGCCATGTTGCGGGCGATGGCCGTTGTTTCGGCCCGGGCGAGCACCGGCGTTTCCGGATTAAGCAGTCTGACCGCCATGGCGACGGCCAGGTTCACCTGGTCATCGTTGGTCAACGCAAGCACGCCGCGGCACTCGCGTTTGCTGAGCCCAGCTTCGAGCAGATGTTCTGGAACGCGCGCGTCCACGCAGAGCGCAGGCACGGACTGTGTGAGGTCCATCAGTGCGAGTTGATCGATGCGGTCGGGATTGATATCCACCACGACGAAGCGCCGACCGAGTCGATCCAGGTTTGCGCCGACCAGCGCGCCCGTTTCGCCGAAGCCGCACAAGAGATAAAAGGGCTCCCGCAGGCGCCGGATTCCGCGCGCAAAACGTGCTTCTTCAATCGCGTTGCGAAAGGCGTTGTCCCGCGCCACGGCGAGTAGGCTGGCGACGAGATAGGCCCAGCCAACGACCGACGCAAAAATGAGCAGCGTCACCCACAGACGCTGGTGCGCGTTGAAGGCGCGTGGAATTTCTCCGAAGCCAATGGTCGTCGCGGTATAGCTCATGAAGTAGAACGCTTCCGCGAAGCTCATGCGCCAAGGCGAGCCGTCAACTTCCGTGCCCGGGATGAGCACAAGCCCGGTGATGCCGGCGGCGAAAATGAGGACCAGCGTAATAATCGGTGCCCGCAGGCGCCGAAAAGCGATGAAGACGACGGCGAAGCGCACGTTCAGCGGCGCTGCCGCGCGGTTTCCACAATGAGCAGAGTGACTGAAACGACGTTGGCGAAGAGCGCACCAACCGCGAGCGACACCACCTCCGCGGTATTGGCGGGTGTCAGCTCACCGTCATGGGTCTCCGGCGCGAAGAACCAGAGTAGCGCGGCCGCACAGAGTTGCAGACAGGCGACCAGGCTGGTCGCGAGGTGGATAGCGCCGAGCTGGGTGCGGTCACCGAATTTGAGCACGGTCGCGATGAGGTTGACCACGAGCGCCGCGAAGAATTCCCACTGTGAATGGTGTGCAGGATGATCGATGTCGCCGTAGACGAAACCGCCGTTTAGCGTGGCGGCGAGCAAGATAAAAAAAGCGAAGACGACTTTTTCGAGATTCATGCGATGTTAAGAACGACTTTCACAGATGAAATACGCTGTCCCCGAAGTGGTCTGCAAGCCAGTGAAAGGCACGGGTGATACCGGCGACATCCGCATCGGTGTGGGCGGCGCTAAGACTGCAGCGCAGTAGCAGATAGTTGCCCGGTGATGCCGGTGGCGCGATCAGGTTCACATACAGGCCCTGATCCATGAGCCCGTGCCAGATCTCGAGCGCGCGCTCAGGACGGGACAGGGCGACGGCGACAATCGGGCTCTCGCAGGGCGTGCGCAGCAGACCGCGCTCGGTGCAGGTGGCGTGTACTCGGCTCACGTTATCCCAGAGGCGGGAGCGCAGCCCGGGCTCGGTGCGCACGATGTCGAGCGCTGCGCGGGTCGATGCGACCACAGCGGGCGTCAGCGATGCAGAGAAAATGTAAGGTCGAGTCAGCGGCACGATGTAGTGCAGGTTATGTCGGCTGACACAAAAACCACCGGTCGCGCCCAGACTCTTGCTGAAGGTGCCGGTGACAAAATCGACCTGGTCGAGCACGCCGAAAGACTGCACCGCACCCTGCCCGGTGGCTCCGAGAACGCCGAACGAATGGGCTTCATCGACCAGAATGCAGGCACCGGCCGCGCGTGCAACGGCGCACAACTCGGCGAGTGGCGGCTGGTCGCCGCGCATGCTGTAGATGCCCTCGAGCACCACGAGGGTGTCTGCCGCGCGGGCGCCGAGCCGGCGCAGGCGCTTCTCGAGATCGGCAGGGTCGTTGTGGCGAAAGCGGTACAGTTCGGACCCGGCCAGGCGAGCGCCGTCGTAGATACTGGCGTGGCATTCGGCGTCGAGCATGAGGATGCCATCGCTGCCTCCAAGGGCCGCGATCATGCCGAGATTCGCCTGGTAGCCGGTGGTGAATGTGAGTGCATGAGGCAAGCCGTAGAACGCGGCGAGCTCCGATTCCAGCGCGAGATGCTCGGCGTAGGTGCCATTCGCCATGCGCGATCCCGTGGTGCCGGTGCCATCGCGCCGCGTGGCGGTTACCGCGGCTTCGATGCAGCGCTGATCGAAGGTGAGACCCAGGTAGTTGTTGGTGCCGGCGAGAATTACCGGTTTGCCTTGCACCGTTCCGCGGGTGGCGCTGCCGCCCACCTGAACCGGCTGGCCTAAGGGCGACAGCGGGTCGTCCGCCCAGGGCAGATTGTTGCGGTCCAGACGTCGCTCGAGCAACGTCATCGGGCGCCATCCAGCGCCTGGACTCGCTCTGCGAGCTGGCGCAGGGTGCGAATGGAGGCCAGGTCGTTCAGGGGAAAAGCAATGTCCCAGGTGTCCTCGACCTGACTCACCAGGTCCATCACGTCCACCGACGACAGACCAAACGCGTCAATCATGTCGCAGTCAGGGTCAATGCTGTCGGGTGGCTCCGCGAGAATATCGCGCAGGAGGCGCTCGAGGGTTTCTATGGCGACGGAGATTTCGGTCATATACTCGGCGCGGTCTTTCCGGTTCAGGGCGGCTCCGCCGGGATGCGGGGGCGACCCCCGGAAACGCGGCGAACAATGCATGAGTCCACCCGACATTTCAACGACGCCCGTTTGGGTACTTAAAAGCTACCGCGCGGGCGAGAACTCGCAGCTACTCGGCCTTGCTGAGCGCCTTGGGCTGCCGTTTAGAACGATCGAGGCAGAGTATACGGCGCTAGCCAGCTCAGCGGGACTGTCGCGTCGCACCACGCTTGCGGGTATCCGCGCCGAGAGTCGCAGAGCGCTGGCGCCGCCCTGGCCGCGGCTGCTCATTTCTGCCGGTTTGCGTAATGAGCCCGTGGCGCAATGGGTGCGTCGGGCAAGCGGCGGACAAACCCGGCTGGTATTTATTGGCCGCACCTGGTGTTCGACTGATTGTCTCGATCTGCTCGTCACGACACCGCAGTATCGGATTCCGCCGGGGCCCCGCGTGCAGGTGAATCTGCTGACGCAGCATCGGGTGACGAAAGATCGGCTGGCCGCGGCGCGCGGCGCGGCGCATGCGCTGCTTGACGGACTGATCGCGCCGGTCGTGGCGGTGCTGGTGGGCGGCAGCAGCGGTCCCTGGGTGCTCGGGCCGCGCAACGCAGCGCATTTGGCCGCCGCGCTGCACACGCTCGTCGAGTCCACCCAAGCCTCGATCGTGATCAGTACCAGTGCGCGCACGCCGGCAGCGTTTACCGAGGCGCTCGCCCGCGAATTGCCGGCGGGCGCGCGACTCTACGAATGGCGGCGCGATGATCCTGGCAACCCCTATTTTGCGATGCTGGCAAAAGCCGATGCGCTGGTAGTTTCGGGCGACAGTGTTGCCATGCTGAGCGAGGCGGCGGCAACCGGAAAGCCGGTGCTGATCTGGGATGTGCCGATGGACGCGGCAGCCGATGCCAGTCCCGCGGCGCTCGGATACCGCTTGATGATGCGCTGGCTGCCTGCGCGGCTGACCCGCGATGTCGGCATGTTTCACCGCGCTTTCCTGAACGCCGGATTGGGGTTATCGCTCGCGGACGGCATCGGCGCGCTGCGCCTCGGTCGATGGCCGGCGCGCCGCGTGGGTTCGTTGCTGGGGTCAGGGGACGGCTCAGATTGCGCGGTGGACGAGGATGGAACGATCGCGCGCCTCGCGGCGCTGCTCGCGCAGGACGGAATAATCCCACCCGGTGTGTCAGGCGGGAGCGGGCGTCAATAGCGTAATGCCGCCTCGCTCGACGCGATACACGCGGTCGGCGAGCGCCCGCAGCGCCTCCTGATGAGTAATTGCGAGAATGGTCATGGAGCCCCGCAGTGACTCCAGCATGGCGCATAACGCCTGCTCGGTATTGGCGTCGAGTGCGCTGGTCGCTTCGTCGAGGATGAGCAGTTGGGGCTCGTGCACCAGGGCACGCGCGATCAGAATGCGCTGGCGCTGGCCGCCGGAGAGACGCGCGCCGCCTTCGCCGACATCGGCGTCCAGCCCGCCCGGCATTGCGAGGACGAAATCGAGCGCACCGGCGCGCTTGAGCGCGGCGCTCACGGCCGCGCGGGTAATGCTGTCATCAGCCAACGCTACATTGCGTAACACGGTGTCGTGCAGCAGCACGTTATCCTGAGGTACGTAGCCAATGGCACGGCGCCACTCACGTAGATCGAGGTCGCCGATGGAAGCGCCATCCACGGTCACCCGTCCCGACTGCGGTCGCGTGAGCCCGATGATAAGGTCCGCGATCGTCGATTTGCCGGTGCCTGATTCGCCTACAAGACAGGTCATGCACCCGGCGGGGATCGTTAGCGACAGGTCGTCGAGCACCGGCTCTTCGCCATAGGCGAGTGTCACATGCTCGAGCCTGATCGAGTCTTCGAGTTGAACGCGCGAAGTGGAGGCTGGCCCCAGGGGCTCTTCTGCGGCACGGGCCTGCTCGATCACGCCCACGAGCGACCAGTAGGCGCTCTCGCAGCCAATCATTTTCTGGTACTGCTTCTGGACCTTTCCGGCTTGGCTGAGCAGCCGCGCCAGAATCAGCACGAGAAAAGTGACGGTGGAGATGTCCATGCCAAGACGGGCGATGGCGACATAGATGCCGATGCCGAGGACCAGGGTCTGCAGCGGTTCCTGGGCGGCGTCGAGCGCCGCATTGCCGAGCACCTCGCGCTTCAGTTCGCGCCGCAGGGCGTGGGTTTCATGTTGCAAGAGCGCCTCGGCTTGACGTTCTCGAGCCATCGCTTTCAGGCTTTTTACCGAGCCGAGCAGGTCGGTCAGGGTGCGCAGGAGCGAAGCGTACCAGCGGGTCTGACCTTTGCCCGCCTTACGCGCCAGACGCACAAAGCCGTGGGAGAGCGCGATGATCACGAGGCTCGCGCCGATGGTGAGTAGCGTGGCCTCCCAGGACACGAGCACCGCGAGCACGGCGTAGACGACCAGCTCCACCACGAGCACCAAGAGCTTGATGGCGAACACATAGGCATTTGACGCGCGCCAGGCTTCGGTAGCCATGGCATTGGCGAGACGCCCGGTGGATTGGCCGACGAAGTGGCTCCAGCGGGATCGGGTAAGGGCTGCAAGCATGGAGACACGCAGCTCAGTGGCGACGTCCGCCGCGATATAGCCGATACGTTGTTCCGCGATAAAAATGAAAACACGTTTCACGCTGATGCCGAGCACGATGATGGTAAGCAGCGTGCCGAGGGTCGGAGACAATCCAAGCGATCCAAGCACCTCGGTGACGCGGCGCGAAAAGTCGTCATCGGGTGCACCGCCGCCGGATTCAAACGCCAGGTTCAGCATCGGTAGCAGGGCGGACAGCCCCAGGCCGTCGGCGATCCCCGCTGCTAGCAGGATGAGCACGAGCAGCGCGCTCTGGCCGGGATAGCGGGACACGAACTGACGCAGGAGACGCATGGTCAGCGAGGCCTCTCGTGAGTGCGCTTCAGCACCGCGCCGGCGAACACGCAGAGCGCGGCGGTTGGCGCCGCGACTGCAAGCCAGGGCGGAAGACCGAAGCGCGCGCCGGCGTTGATGCCGATCTGAAAAAAGAGGTAAAGCCCAATGGCGAGCGCGATGCCGAATACGATCACGAGTCCGCCGCTCGAGCGTGGTCGCACCGCGCCAATGAGACCGGCGCCGAGTACCGCGAACGAGAGGATCATCACTGGCGCGAGCAGTCGGCGCCAGAATTCCAGCGCGGGCGCGGCGTGCGGCGCCGCGCTTGCTTCGAGGAAGGCCATCTGTTGGCTGAGCTCTGGCAGGGTGAGGCTGCCGAGCGGAAATTCGCGCAGGAGCGGTGCCGGGTACCAGATCGGTTTCCAGTCCATGTCGCTGCGAATTTCACGCGTGTGACCGTCGGCGCGGATACGGCGAAGGTCGACGTTGCGCAGGCGCCAGCGGTCGGGGCTCAGGATCTCGGCATCGCGTGCGTGCAAGAAGCGCGACAGCGCGAGTTCCTCATCGAAGACGAACTCGCTGATGTCACTCGGGCGCTGTCCACCGGCGAGCGAGCCGACGTAAACAAAGGTGTTGCCACGTGCGATCCAACTGCCATTGCGATCGAGCAGATTGCCGTCGGGCGATTGCTCTGAAAGCCGGTAAAGCAGCCCCTGCTGCAATAGGGGTCTGGCGGAGAATTCGAGGGGAATCAGGATGCAGAGCGCGATCAGCGCTGCGATGGCTGCGTAGCCGGCGATGCGCAGCAACGGTTGCCCGGCGGCACGCACGGCAAGCAGCTCCTGTGTTCTGAGAAATCCGGCGAGACCAAAAATAGTCCCCAGCACCACGATAAAGGGTGCGAGATCGAGCAGGGTGACGGGTAATCCCATGGCGACTACGAGCAGCGCGTCGCGCGCGCTGTAGGCGCCTTCGCCGATATCGCCGGCTTCTTCCATGAAGGCGAACAGGGCGAACAGAGCGAGTAGCGCCATGGTCACGATGAGATAACCGCGCAGGATGGCCGAGACGAAGTAGCGCGCTAGGATCATGGCGAGGGTCGCAGCGTGAAGGCCGGCATGCGGCTCAACAGAAAGGTGAAGACCAACAGCAGCGGCAGCATGAGGTACAGGCCAGGGTTCGACGGCAGCTGTTCCTGCTCAATGGCGCTCGTCAGCAGGTTAACGCCGTTGAAGATGATCACGTAGATCGCGATCCCGAGTGCCAGTCGTCCGTAGGTCGATTGGAGCGGCCGCACGTGCCCCAGTCGAATGGCGATGAGACCGATCAGAAAGGTGACGACGGGTAGTGTCATGCGCCATTGCGCCTCTGCGCGGTCCTTCGGTAGTGGAGAGTTGAGCAAGCGTGCGATCGGCTGCGTGCGGCGATGCATCGCACGACGGCTCTCCCCAGGGTTGGTCTGGTAAACGAGAGATTCGAAGGCGGTGACGCGTCGTGAGCCATCGGCGGTGTCCAACTCATGTAGCGTTCCGTCGAGAAATTCGAGCGTCTGGCGGCGGTCGCTGCCGGTGTTGGAAATGTGCGCCCGGGCAGCACGGATGATGCGAAAGCTAGCGCCATCGCGCTGTGCCGCAAAGACGCGAAGCAGGCGCGGCGCATCCGCCCCCGCGGTCTCATCGACCGCGTCCGCGCGCAGCACGAGCTGATCGCTCCAACGGTAGAAGGTGCCCGATTGGAGGACCTCGGAGGTGAGGTCTGTCATGCGCTCCTCGAGCTTGTAGGCGAGTTGGTAGGACCAGGGACGCGCGCCCATCGCAAGTCCGGCGACGATAGCCGCCACCAGCGCCGCCAGCAGGATGAGGGGACGTTCGACCCGCGGGGGGGCGACGCCGTTGGCGTAGCAGGCGTAGGCCTCGCGATCACGGTGCCACGCGCCGAGCGCCATAATCATCGACAGAAAAAAGACCGACGGCAGGATGATCTGCAGGGCAATCAGATCACGCACTCCGACCAGCAGCAGGAGTTTGCCAATCGGCGCCGAGGCGAGCGCGCTGTCGCGCAGAAGCGAAGCCAGAGCGAAGGCCGAATAGACCAGCAGGGTCAGCGCGGTACCGATCAGGGTTGGCACCAGCACCAGACGCATCAGGTGGCGATCGAGCACGGTCATGGCTTGGCGGCGTCGATGGCGGCGTCGGCGCCGATTGTCGCCAGGGGCGCGGCATCCCGGGGCCAGCGCCGTTTGGTGCACAGCCACTCACCGGGGCGGGCGCTGATCCAGCTTTCGAGCAACGCATGATAGGCACGGGTCGCTGCGGCGGCGGCCGCCCGTTCGTCCTCCGCGGCGGTGACCTTGATCGGCCGATGCAGGTGCAGATGAAAGCGCTGGCCGGGTTCACGTCGCAGCTCAGCCGGCACGAGCGGGTAGTCGAAGCGGTGCGCCAGCTTGGCGGGACTCACGGTGGTGAGCGCGTCCACACCGAACAGCGGCAGCGGCACGCCTGAATCGACGCGCGTATCCTGCAGTAACGCGATGGCGCGGCGGGCGCGGCCGGCCGCCATCAGGGCTTTGAGCGATCCTGGTTTGTCGCTGAACTCGATAATGTCCGCCCGCCGATACCGCTGAATGCGCATTTCAAGGATCGGATTGGCGTTGCGGTCGTAGACCGCCGTAAGCGGCGGGCCGAATCGGGCAAGCCAACCGCCGATGACCTCCCAGTTACCGAGATGCGCCGTGAGCAGGATGAAAGGGTCTCCGGTGTCCAGCAGCGACTGGGTTTCAGGATCGATCGCAACGGTCAGATCCTCCTGGACGATGGCCTCCAGATGCGGAAACTCGGCGAGCACCATGCCGAAGTTGCGCCACACAGCGCGCGCCAGGCGATCGATCTCTGCGGGCTTGGCCATCGGTTTGACGAAGGAGAGATTTCGCTTAACGTGGCGCTGCTTGCGCGTGAGAGGACCGATACGCGCAAATACCGATCCGGCGAGCCGGGCGGCGAAACGTCGGGGCAGCACTCGGCTCGTGAGCCAGAGCAGGCGCAGGGGCGCCGCCGCCAGCTGATCGCGCCAGGTGGCCGGGTCGGGCCGGGGCGAGGCGGGCGAGGGGGGCCGGGGCGAGTCGGGCCTGTCGGTCAACGAGCGTTCCTGTGCGGGTGGAGTGCCCGCGCAGAGAGCGAGCAGCCGCCGAGTGTACGGAGCCCGAGCAGACAGCACAAACGGAACGATGGCTTCCCAACCGCGGCGCCGGGAGCGATGACAGCAGTACAGGCGACAGCAAATCACGAGGGCAGAGCAGCGCAGAGGCGGATGCGCACGGTCTGGCTTATCGAAGGCCCGAAGTCCGGCGATAACGCGCAGGTGCGTGCCTTGGGCGCGGCGCTCGTGGCTCGGGGCGGTTGGCGGAGTGAAACCAAGCCCCTTCGGTTTCACCGTGCTGAACTGCTCGCGCAGCTCGTCCGATGTCCGAACCTGATCGGGCTCGTACCTCAGGACCGGTCGACGCTCGCGGCACCATGGCCCGATCTTGTCGTTGGCGCCGGGAGACGCGCTGAACCTGTTGCACGCTGGATCCAGCGCTCCGCTGCTCGCCAGAGGGTTGCGCCACCGCGGCTGGTCCATCTCGGTCGCCCGTGGTCGCGGCCGTCGGTCTTTGATCTGGTGGTGTCGAGCCGGCAGTACGACTTGCCTGGTGGCAGTAATGTGCTGAGCCTGCTGCTCCCACTCACAGCGCCAGCGACTCACTTACCGGGTGATGGGACAGGGCTTGAGTTCGGGATATTCGACGATCTGCCGCGCCCGTGGAGCGGCGTGCTGATCGGCGGTGACAGCGGCTATCTCATCTTTGATGCAACCCGCGCGCGGGATCTTGCGAATGCCCTGATAGCGGCCTCCGGTCATGGCAGCCTGATCATTGTCGGTTCGCCGCGCACGCCGGACCCGTTTCTGTCCGCGCTGTCACAAACACTGCGGTCAGCGCTGGGCGCGGCGTTCGACGAACGCGTGCGCGTCTATCCATTCCGGCGCGGTCTCGCCCCCGATGGCGCCAATCCCTATCGTGCGGTGCTCGGCACCGCGGAACGGTTGATCGTGACCAGTGACAGCGTATCGATGGTGCTCGAGGCGGTAGCCACCGGCACTCCGACCTATTTGCATGACGTGCAACCGCGCGGCAGCGACTGGTGGCGGCATCCGGTGGAATACCGTTGGCGTGCGCTCAGTCACCGTCTGGTCCAAGTGCTCGCACCGCGGCGTCTGCGGCGTGACGTCCGGTCGTTGCACGCGGCGCTCATTGCCGCGGGTCATGTGCGATGGCTTAAAGACGGTTTGACAGCGTTCGCCCCCGAACCACTCGAGCCGGCCTCCGCGCTGGTGAGCGTGGTGGATCGGGTTGAGGCTCTGTTCCGCCACTGAAGGCGCCCAGGTGATGAGCGCGCTCAGTTTCGGAGCGCTCGCTCAGGCGGGCAGCGCGAGCGGCGGCCCGGGTGGCGGCGCGAGCGGACGCGTCGTGCGCAGCATGTCGAGCGCGTCCTCGCGCACGTGCCGACGCTCGATCTCCGCGTTCAGCATGTCACGCGTGACGAGCCCCTGCTCCACGCATTCAGCGAGCAGACCGAAGAACAGCCGCTCCTGGTTTTCATCCGGATGGCGGCTGTAGTTGCCGAGGAACGCATACTCGCCGAACAGTCGGCGCCGCGCCCGCATCAACCAGCCAATGGGTGGGAAGGCGCGGAAGCGCTCCGCCGGACGCCAATCCACGGGCAACCCGGTCTTCCATGGCTGCGTCTTGCGCCGGGTGTTGTGCAGCATCTTGGTCCGGGCGGTCAGGCGGTCGAAATCGTTCCATTCGTTCTCGAACATGCCGATCGTGTCGCGGCGCTCGGTCTTGAGACAAATCCAGTCGTGATAGTCGAGTTTGAACTCGAACATCGCTCGAAACTGTTCCTCACAACGCCAATGCGTGAGCTTGGCGCAATCGAGCAGCATCACGCTGCTGGCGAAGCATTTGTCCACGACGCCTTTGGTACCGGAGCGCTGCCGGCAGAGGATCGCCTTGCCGCCCATATCGCGGGACAGGAGTTCGAACACGTCAGCCACCGCAAAGATGTCGGGGTCGATCACCAGCGCCCGGCCGTCATAGCCCATGAGCGCGGGCGGCAGAAAGCGCAGCGGAGTGAACGACTGCAGATCGTCATTCAACCAGACACGGTGGATACCGTCGCGCAAGTACTCGCGCCCCTCGTGTTCGGCGAGGAATGGGTGATCGGCCGTGTTGATGATCTCTACGTCGAACCGGCCCGCTTGCGAGCTGTGTCGCATGAGCGCGTGACGGGCGACGATGGCGCCGACGATCTGTTTCGGGTTGGTGTGGATGAAGACCCGGTAATTCATCGAGTGGATTCCTCTATTCCCGATGGTCGTGTGCCGACCGGTTTCATGCTGGCGGTGCGCCCATGAGCGCGCGGATACGAGCGACCGCCTGGGTCAGCCCATCGTCCGTCGCCGTAGGGGCAGCCGCAGAGAGCGGCGCGCCGACCGGCACAGCATGATTATGCGCATATAGCCATTGATGAAAAGCGCCGAGATCACGTTCGAAGCCGACGAGCCCAAGGCGCTGAAGCACTGGCCGCAGCCGTGCCACCGCGTGCCAGAACGGATCGAGCGGAAGATCGAAGATTGCGATGCGTCTGCCGAGTCGCGCGGCCTCGGTCAGCATCGATACGCTGTCGCCCGTGATCACGAAGGTATCCGCCCGGTCGAGCAACGCCAGATACGGGTTCGGTCCGGCGTCGTCCACATGGTAAAGCCGCGCGTTGGCGGGCAACAAACGGCGCAACGCGTCTACCGCTGCCCGGCTCGTGCGGCGGCTGGTGGATACATAGATCGTTCCGACCGCGCCGGCGTAACGCTGTGCGGCGGCGAGCAGGGCAGGGACCGTGTCCGCGTCCAGCCGATAGGGTTTGGTCGCCCCACCGACCAACAGCACGACCAGTGGACGCGGCAGATCAGACAGTGTGGGTTCCCAGTCCCGGCGGGCGACGGCGAGGCGGTCGTTCTGCGCGCGCATGAGCGGTAGCCCGATGCGCAGAATGTTGGCGCTCTCGGGTAGCTGGTACTGAGCGCTGCCGATGACCAGATCGAAGGCCGAGAGGTCGCGCTTGGGGCGCCCGATGATCACGAGGCGTGTGCGTCCTCCCGACTGCTTGCGAATCCAGAGGGCAGCCATGGCCGGGCGGCGGCCGATGGTGATCACGAGATCCGGCCAGGGTCCGGAGAGCGCGTCGGATGCCGCCCGATCTACGTGGCGCAGTGAGGCATTGAACCAGGGCTTGCCCTTACGGTAGCGCGGCTTGAAGACTAATCGGCGAATGTCCACCGGCCACCCTAAAGCCGAGGCAATGGCCTCGACCTGCGCGTTGTCGCCGGTCTTGTCGCCGAGTACAGCCCAGATGCGCGGGCTCATCGGAAGACCCCCTCGCGGTACAAGCGCCAGAAGAAAGCCGGGGCATGGCGCCATGGGTGGGCGCGCACGTGCGCAGGGATAGCGATATCCCGACCCGACTGCCGCGAGAGCTTCCAGGCCGCATAGTCGAGCCCGCCGTCGAACGTGGCCGCGCTCTTGACGATGCGTAGCAACGAGAGCGTGGTCCCCGTCACCCGACGAACGCGCCAGGCCAGTCGGCCGCCGCGCCGCGACGCCGAGCTGAGTGGATTACGGTAGCGTCCCGGCGTCTCGGTGGCATAACCCAGGGTTGGCGCAAGAGCGGCTGCGACCTGGTCGAGGTAGGGCGCTTCCTCGGTGTAGAGGCGCTGGAGTTTCTCCGAACGTTCGCTGCGAAGCTCGGTTCGATAGCTGTTTGCGAGGCCCGTGAGCCACAGGGTTTCTGCGCTGAAACGGTCGGGAACGAGTGGTAGTACACGACGAATGAACGTCGTCGCCGCGCTCTCAAGCGCGCGGACGGTGGTGGCCGCCGTGTCGGCGTCGCGGCTCCAGATCAGGCTCGTGGGCTGACTGAAACGACCCCACAGATAGGAATGAAACCAGCGTGGCGTGGTACCGGTGACAAAAGTGGCCCAGGTCACCACGGTGAATTTACTGCGCGCGATGCCGTTCCCGTTGGCAACCTCGAGATAGTAGACATTGGGTTCGAGCAGCCGCAGCAGCAACGCGTCTCGGGTCCGCAAAGTGCTCATGCCGTCAATCAGCACGTAGAAGTCGAGCAACCCCTCGGGCTCGTCACTACGCCTGCACGACCCGTAATACAGCACTGCGCGCAGGTCGGCGCCAAAGCGTTCGCGGATCGCGGCCACGAGCGCGTTCGCAGCCGGGGCAGGAGGCCGCGCAGCTTCCGTGGTCACCACCGCATGCAGGGTCTCGTTCATTGAGCCCCCAGCCGCAGGAAGCGCAGCGGCTTTGAGGGCGCAAGCTGCAGTGTGCCGGGAGTCAGGTCATAGAGTTCGCCATCCAGCGTGAAGCGTCCCGTCGCGGTAACCGCGAGCGTCTCCGTGTTGATCGGGTGATAGCCAGTGGCTGCCGTCATGTGCCGGTTCGGCGTTCCGCGCAGGAGCGCGGGGAGATTGCGGATCAGTCGTCGGGCAGGTTCTTCGACGAGCACGCCGCGAAGTGCGCCGTTGGCTTCGCCCCAGAACGGGCGAATGCCCAGGAATAATTGCTCCAATGTGGTCGCGAGCAGGATGCTTGCTTCGAACCGTCCACTCGGTTCGCATCCGGCGAGTTCCACCGTCGCCCCGCCGGCGAACGGCGGCTGACGTCGCGCGATACCAATGACGGTGCGTACCAGCGCCACGCCTGACGCGTGTTCGCCGCCGATGCCCGCTTCATAGACAGTTTTCTGGCAGTACTCGATGCCGCGCAGGATCGCGCCCATGCCCCAGAAAAAGCCGGCAACCGGTGGCTCGTCCGGCGGCGTCGCGACGACAGCCGGTCGCTCGATCAGCGCGCTGTTATCGCCAGCGCGCAGCGCGGGCACGCGCTGGGACAATGCCTCGAGCGCGCGCGCGAACGGAAGCGCTCGGCCGTTGATCGACCGCGCGGTCATGTTGGTCGTACCACCCGGGAGGAGCGCGAGAGCGGGTACGGGCTCTCGATCGGCCCGGCCAATCAGCGCCGTGACCACCTTTTGCACGGTGCCGTCGCCGCCGTTCAGCACCAGCAGTTCCGTGCCCGCGCCCGCGATGTCGGCAAGTGCGGGCTCGATTTCTGCGATGCCGCGCGTCTCCCGGTAGAGCGCACCGGGAAGCGCGGCGCGGATGGCTTCGCCCACGCCAGGATGGCGGCGGTTGTAGCGGTTGGCAGTGTTGGTGAGAATCGAGACCTTCACGGACGAGCCCGCCGAAAGTGCGGCATGGTAGCAGCGGTCACATGGGCGAACATCCGGGGCACGCGATCGGCAAGACGGTGGTCATTGCGCATTTGTCTGATCCCCATCTGACGACGCCCGTGGTTGACGCGCCGTGGCGTCTCGGCGCCAAACGGTGGCTCGGATACCTCTCCTGGCTGCGCAAGCGCCGGCATCGGCATCAGCAGGCGGTGCTTGAAGCTGTGGTCGCCGACATTCGCGCGGCGCGCCCCGACCACTGGCTCGTGAGCGGTGATCTCACGCATCTCGGCTTCGCCGAGGAGTGCGCGGAGGCCGAGGCTTGGCTGCGTACGCTTGCACCGCCAGCGCAGGTGACCGTGATTCCCGGCAACCACGACTGTCTGGTGCAGGACGATTGGATCGCGACGGTTGGACGCTGGCAGGACTTTCTCTGCGGCGCGCCGGGCGGCGGCGCGGCGACCTTCCCAGGCATTCGGCGCCTTGGCGATGTGGCGATCATAGGCGTCAATAGCGCTGTGCCGACGCGTCTCCTGTTCGCGGACGGTCGCGTGGGCGGCGATCAGCGCGACGCGCTCGAGCGCCTGCTTGTCGAGCTTGGCGAGCAGGGCGTGTTCCGGCTCGTGCTCATGCATCATTCCCCGCTCGCGAGCGGACACCCCTGGCGCAAACGGCTGCGTGATGCCGCCGCGTTCGAGGCGCTGCTCGACCGCGCCGGGGCGGAGCTGGTGGTGCACGGTCATGGTCATCAGGAGGCGGTCAGCGCCCGTGACACTGGGGCGGGCGCGCTGCCGATCATCGGCGCCCCATCGGCATCGATGCGCGGTGACGCTGGCTGGAATCTGCTGGAGATCACCCCGACCAAACGCGGCTGGCAGGTTGCCCTGACCGCGCGCCGACACCGCGAGCCAGGCGCCATCGCCGAGCACTGCGTGACCTGGCAGCTGGTTCGTACCCATGCGACTCACGGTGGTGAGTTGTCGAGCAGTGACTGAACCAAGTGCCAGTCGGCGACGCTGTCTACATCCACAGCGGCGAGTGGATCTGTGAGCAGCACCGGCGCTATGCAGGCGCCGCCGACATCGGACAGTTTTGCCAGCGCGTCGCGCAAGGTCAGTCGACGCAAGGCAAAGCGCAGGAGTGTGAGCGGTCCAAGTAATCGGACCACCTTCCAAGGCGATTTGCGGTCGCGCTCGACCGCGCGCCAGAGGTCGATGACCCGGTGCGCCGCCGGTGTCAGTAGTGCGAACAGATTGCAGCTGCAGACCGCTCCGTCACTGAAAGGCAGCGGCGTGCGCCGCGCCTCAGGAAAACGGGCTTGGACCACCCCAAGCGGCACAAACCCCACTGCCAGGTCGGCGCCTTCGGCGCGGGCTTTGAGCGCGGCGGTCAAAAAATCGTCAATAAGCGCGGGACTGAGCAGCGCGTGATCGGCTGTGGTCAACAGGATCGGTCCTGCGGTCGCGGAGCCGTGCGCCACCTCGACCACGGCTTCCAGAGCGCTCAGCGCTGGCGAAGCCGCCGGCGCACGCCAGGCCCAGCCGCGATCAGAGAGCGAATCGATCAAGTCAGGGCGGCGGGTTGCAAGCGCTTCGCTCCTCGGTCCGCTGACGATTCGCAGCCCCGGTTCGCGTCGGGATGCCAGCGCGTCCAGCACCCGAAACAGGACCGGCTGCCCACCCACTGGTACTAGCGCCTTTGCTGCAACGCCCGCGGCGCGACACAGCGGATCATCCGCGCCGCGGTCGCCGGCAAGCACCACGATGTTGAGAGTCGCGAGGGTCACATGACCTCAGGCGGGTATCGGCCCGCGCGGTGGTACCGGGCGGATCGGCTTTTCGAACATGTGGTACCGCTTGTTTCGATGGCCTCCGATGGAGTCGATGATGTGGCGCATGCCGGCGTTGTCTTCGAGGATCCATGACATCTCGACCATGCGGATGCCGCGGCGCACGGCGGCGGCTGCGGACTCGGCCATCACCGCGAAGGCGAGACCCGGACCGAAGCGGGTGTGCTGATGAGCGCGACGTACGCCCATGAGCGGCACCCGCGCCGAGGTGGGATATTTCACCTTCAGGCGCCAGAGCAGTTTTGCCCAGCCAAAGGGGAACAGCCGCCCGTCAAGGTCGCGGATGCTTTCGTTCAGGTTAGGCAGCATGACTATGAAGGAAGCGGGGATGCCGTCGAGCTCGGCGATCTGGATGAATTCTGGGCCGATGACGAGCAGCATCTCCTTGCCGATGCGCACGAATTCCTCGTGGGTGAACGGCACGAACATCCAGTTGTCCGCCCAGGCGTCGTTAAAGATGTCGCAGAGCGTGCGTAGTTCGTGCTCGGTACGCGAGGTATCGAGGGGGCGCACGACCAGTCGAGAGCCGAGGCGTCCGAGCAGCACGCGCATGAGCGGCGGATGCTCGAAATCCGGAGAGACCTCATAGGCGTGGAGTTCCTTCGCCACGGTATAGCCCGCGGCGGCGACGTGCGCCGCGTAGTAGGAGCGCCCATGGGGCATCATGAAGTACGGCGGTGTCTCGAAGCCCTCAACCAACAGCCCGACTTCCTGATTAATGCCAAGATTGAACGGCCCGAGTAGCGAAGTCATGCCGCGCTCGCGCAGCCAGGTCTCCGCAGCGTGCAAAAGCGCCTTGAACACCTCGGCATCGTCGATCGCTTCGAGCATGCCGAAGTAGCCCAGGGTTGGACGACCGAGATCCTTGTTCAGGTCGTCGATCTGGGCGCTGATACGTCCCACCGGTGTGTCACCCTGCCAGGCGATAAAGCCCTGCCAGCGGGCGTGGCGAAAGAAAGGATTGGCGCGCTCGGAAATCTGTTGCGCCCGATCGAAGCGTAGCGGCGGAACCCAAGCCGGGTCGTCGCGGTAGATCGTCCCCGGTAGTTCGAGGAAGGCTTTCCGGTCGCGCGCGGATCGGATAGGCTTCACACTCAGTTTTTGTTTCATCATTTCTCCATTATCATCCCGAATTCCGGACGTTGGTCAAAAATTTATGCACTATTCGTTCATCAACGGCCGGGCTGGACGAGAGCGGGGGCTGAAATAGTGTCGCGAGCAGTAGTCAATATGGATGGCTTCGCAACCACCTTGACGGAGGCGTTGGACCGCGCTGCGATCAGTGCAGCGGGACTGACGTTCTACGACAGCCGCGGCGCGGTTGAGCACACGCTGTCCTACGCGGAGCTGCGTGATCACGCGCTCGCGCTGGCGCGGCGCTTGCGCGGTGCCGGACTGCAACAGGGCGATCGCGTCGCGGTCATTGCTGAGACGCGGCCGGAGTTCGTGAAGGTCTTCTTTGGCTGTCAGTACGCGGGTCTGGTGCCTGTGCCGCTCAATGCGAGCGTCAATATGGGTGGACGCGACGCCTACATACGCCAACTCGCCTTTCTGCTCCAGAACAGCGAAGCGCGGGCGTTATTTGGATCCCTGGGGTTTGCTGAGTTCATGAGCGAGGCGTCGGCAGGCGTTCCGCTGCGCTATGTCGGCACGCTGGAAACGTTTGAGGCCGTGCATCCGGCCAGCGGCGAGCTGGCAACGGTGACGCCGGCAGACGATGCCTATGTGCAGTACACGTCAGGTAGCACCCGGGTGGCTCGCGGCGTGCTCATGACCCAGCGTGCGGTGATGACCAATCTCGCGCAGATTCTCTTCGACGGGCTTCGCGTGACCCCTGAGGATCGCTTTTTCTCGTGGCTGCCGTTCTACCATGACATGGGGTTGGTCGGAAAATTGCTCACGCCAATGGCGGGCGCGCTGTCGGTGGCCTACCTCGACTCGCGTCACTTTGCGCTCAGACCGCGGCTCTGGTTAAAGCTGGTGCAGGATTCGCGCGCGACCATCTCGTTTGGCCCGTCGTTTGGCTATGGTCTCTGCGCGCGCCGGCTGCGTGCCGGAGAGGGTGCCGGTTTCGATCTGAGCCGCTGGCGTGTTGCCGGGATCGGCGCAGAGATGATCCGCAAACGAACGATCGAAGAATTTGTCGAGGCGGTCGAGGGCAGCGGCTTTGACGCGCGCTCGCTCCTGCCGTGTTACGGCATGGCCGAAGTGGGTCTGGCGATCAGTTTTTCGCCGCTCGCAAGCGGCCTGCGCGCTGATGTCGTGGATCGCACGCGCTGTGTCGAACATCGCGTGGCACTTCCTACCTGCGGGCGCGCGAAAAGCGGCACGCTCGAGTTCGTGCACTGCGGTCGGCCGTTGGCCGGTGTCACCATTGAAATCCGCGGTGCGCGCGGTGAGCGCCTGCCGGATCGCATGATCGGAACGGTATGGGCGCGTACCGACAGCGTGATGTCGGGTTACCTGAATAACCCCGAAGCCACGCGCGAAGCCTTGCATGGGCCATGGCTTAATACGGGCGACCTCGGTTACCTGGTCGATGGCAATCTCGTGATCACGGGTCGCGAGAAAGACCTCATCATCGTTCATGGTCGCAATTACTGGCCGCAGGATCTCGAATACATCGCGGAACAATTTCCTGGCGTGCGCTCGGGGGACGCCATGGCCTTCTCGCTCGAGGATGGGGATATCGGTGAGCGCGTGGTGATGCTGGTTCAGTGCCGTGAAACCGACCTGGACCAACGCGAAAAGATGCGCAACCAGATCGAAGCCCGTGTGCGCGCGGAGTTTGGTTGCGATTGCTTGGTTGAACTTGTCGAGGCCCATACCCTGCCGCGCACGTCGTCAGGCAAGCCCTCCCGGGCGCGGGCGCGGGCAGATTACGCCGCCTCGCGTGGCCTGTTCGGACCTGCGCCCGTGGGCGATCGCGCCTGGCAGCAGGTGCCGGTCCGGGCTCAGGCGGTCGGCTGACCGCCTTGCCGCCTGCGGGCGGCAGTCTCCGTCATGTCTAATTCGCCGCTTATTGCCCTGACTGGGGCGACCGGGTTCATCGGGCGTCGTCTGGTGCCCGCGCTGGGGGCGGGCGGCGCACGCGTACGGGCTCTGGCGCGCGCACAGCAGCTCGACACGCCGGCGGTCGAGTGGGTGGCAGGCGACCTGGCGCAGCCCCAAGCCCTGCAACGCCTTGTCGCAAACGCCGACGTCGTCATACATCTCGCCGCGTCCGTGCGAGGGGCCCGCTGGGCGGATTTCCTTGCGCCGAATGTCGAGGGTGTAGAGCGGCTTGTCTCAGCGCGCGCGAGCGCTGCATCGTCGTCACGTCTGTTACACATCTCATCGCTGGCGGCAAGTGCGCCCGAACTGTCGTACTACGCAGCGAGCAAGGCCGCCGGCGAGTCGGTGGCGCTTGCTGCGGGTGCGACCGTGCTGCGCCCCCCCGCGGTGTACGGCCCTGGCGATCAGGAATTACTTCCGCTTCTGACCGGTCTTGCCGCAGGACGCGGCGTGATTCCCGGTCATTCGGGGCGATTTTCGCTCATTTTTGTCGACGATCTGGTCGCCGCGATTCGTGCGGCGATTGATACGCCGTTGGCGGATGGGGCGGTGTTTACGGTCGATGATGGACAGCCTGCGGGTTATGACTGGAACACCGTTATCGACACCATTGCCGCGCTACGCCGAGCACCGGTGCGACCGTTGCGTGTGCCACGCTCGCTGCTCGTGACTGCCGCGTTCCTGGCGAGCGAGACGAAGCGGCTTCTCGGACGCGCGCCGATGCTGACACCTGGCAAGGTGCGCGAACTCTTTCATCCGGCATGGGTCTGTGGTCATGCCGACTTCACGGCTCGCACGGGTTGGCTGCCGCAGGTCTCGCTTGCCGCCGGCCTTCGGGCGACACTGCCCGCTCTCAGCACTGGAGGTGCCTGAAACATGACGCAAGACGCATCCCCGGCTCCCTACTGGCATTCGTGTCCAGCCAAGGTCGGATGTCTGCACTGCAGCGACCCAGAGTCTCCGCCGGTGCTCGACTGGTCCTTTCTGGACGGGATTTACTGCATTTCCCTCAAGACCCGGGATGACCGCGTGGCGCGCGTGGCGGAGGAATTCCATCGCACCGGACTCTGCCGCTACGTGCGCTTTTACCGGCCCGACAAACATCCAAAAAAGGGCATCATCGGCAGCTGGGAGTCGCACCGACAATGCTCGATCGACGCGCTTGAGCGCGGCTACCGCCACGCCCTGGTGTTTGAGGATGACGTGCAGTTTGTTCGCCGCATCACGCCGGCACGCCTGCGCGAGATTGCCCTGACGCTGGATGGACTGCCCGCCGACTGGCGCATCCTGTACCTTGGTCATTGGCCGGTGGCCGCCTGGTTTTTGCGTCACAACCTCCTGCAAACGCGCTCCGCCTGTGCGCACGCCTACATCGTAAGCCCGCGTTTGATGGCCTGGTTAAGAGACCATCCTTACGGCACGCCGGGTATTGCATTTACTCGCATCATCGGCCGCGCACTGGATTCCGCATTCTCGCGACTGCCGGGGACCTATGCGATGTTTCCAATGCTTGCGACCCAGAGCATCAGCAAGAGCGACAATTTCAATAGCAAGCCGAAACCGAAGACCAAGCTGAAACACTGGGTCACGCGGTCCCGCTATCGTGAAACGCTGCTGTCCTGGCTCATGCGGCCATTCGAGTTCATGGTGGTCGCGCTCGCGCCCTACTACTGGCTGCGGGATCGCTGGCGGCGTTCCCGGGGGGCTCAGCCCGTCTGACCCTCAGCCGGCGCGCGCCGTCGCTTCGTGCGCCGCCAGGTTTCGCTTGGCGTCGGCGATGTAGGCGGTGTGCTTGAACACCCAGATAAGGGCGCGGTTTACCCAGCGCCCAATGGGGCGCATAGGGCGATCCACGTCGAAAAAAAGCACCACGCGGGTGTCGTCCGTGTCGTTCCAGACCTCATGTTCGTAGTAGTCATCGAACACGACTGCCTTGCCGAGCTCCCAGGAGACGTACTCGTGATCGACCCGGATGCGACAGCGTTCGCGGTCGCGCGGCACGATAAGCGGCAGATGAATGCGAATGATGCCGTTGGTCGGGCCCTGGTGGGCCGGAATGTGATAGCGCGGCGACAGGATCGAGAACATGGCGTTGCGCAGATCAGGCACGGTCGCCAGTAGCGCGGCGGTTTTGGGGCAGTCGTTGCAGTGCGGCGTGAAGGCGTCGCCGAAGGTGTAGAACGGATACACCTGCCAATTGCGGCCGGTGGAAATGCGCGCCTGGTCGGGCGACACCTCGTGGAACGAGGGCAGGCGCACCTCCGCGCCCAGCACGTGCTCCAGTTCCAGCCTGATTTCTGGCCAGTGCGACTCGAACTCTGCAAGCCAGGGCAACACGTCGGACGGAAACACCGGCTGTGCGCCGATGAGCGATTGCCGGCGAAACAAGGCGGCAACGACGCTCATCAGTTGGCGCCCGAGCGCCTTCACCCAGCGCCGTCGGGCGGCGCGCCAGCCGGTCGTGCTGGCGGTGGTGCTCACGTTGTCCATGATGGGCGCAGTTCCAGTGACGATCGATGGTTTCCGGAGCGGACGGTTAAGCGGCTACAATCTGCCGCGCGCCGGCATTGTAAGCGCACATTACAGCGTCGTCGCGCGTCGGCTACGGGGGAGTTCAGCATGTTGCAACGGGTTCTCGAACAGTCGCTGGCGGTTCTGCCCAAGACCCAGCGCTTCCGCGTCGAGCGGCGGTTGCGCGGCTGGTTCGACCATCGACGCCTGCAGCAGGCGGACTACGCGGTGGTGTCGTTCGGCAAGAGCGGTCGCACGTGGGTGCGCGTCATGTTGTCTCGGCTGTATCAGCTTCAGTACGGGCTCGGCGCAGTGGATCTGCTCGAGTTCGATAACTATCACCGGCTGAACGCCGCGATCCCGCGTATCTTCTTCACCCATGACAATTACCTGCGCGACTACACGGGGGACGCGGGCTCGAAGCGCGCCTACGCCGACCGCCGCGTGGTGCTCCTGGTGCGACATCCGGCGGACGTCACCATGTCGCAGTACTTCCAGTGGAAGCACCGCATGCGCCCGCACAAGATCCTGCTGAATGAATACCCGGCAGATCCGTCGACTTCGCCCTGGGACTTCGCCATGGGGCCGAGCGGTGTGCGCAAAGTCGTTGAGTTCATGAATGAGTGGGCGCAGGGCTTTGTCGAGGTTGGCGAAGGGTTGACCGTTCGCTATGAAGACATGCGCGTCGACACGTCGGCAGAGCTTGCGCGACTCGCTGATTTTCTTGATCTGGCGCCGCCCGCGTCACGTATTGCCGAGGTGGTCGAGTACGCGTCGGTCGAGAACATGCGGCAGCGCGAGCGCGACGCGCAGTCAGAGTCTGACCGCCTGCGCCCTGGTGATCCTGGCAACCCGGATTCCTTCAAGACTCGGCGCGCCAAGGTGGGCGGCTATCACGACTATTTTGATGCGGATGAGATCGCGGCCATCGACGCGCTCATTTCGCGGACGCTGAACCCGGTATTTCGCTACTGACCGAGCCCCGAAATTCCGGGTCGGATTCGAGGTTGAAAAGCTCGCCCGGACCCTTACCCTGATGCTATGCAGCCGTGCATCCGCGCACGTTTCGTGACGGGACCACGGCGTAATGCCTACCAAGGAGGCCTCGTGAACGCTCCCCTCAGTGCAGACCACGCCGCGACCGTTTTTGACGTCACCACCGCGAACTTCGAGCAGGAAGTCATCCTCAAATCGCGCGAGGTGCCGATCCTGGTGGATTTCTGGGCCACCTGGTGCGCGCCTTGCAAGGCACTCGGGCCGATTCTCGAAAAGCTCGCGGCGGAGTACGGCGGCGGATTCCTGCTCGCCAAGGTCGATATCGACCGCGAACAGCAGCTTGCCGGTTACTTCCAGATCCGCTCGGTGCCGACGGTCATGCTGCTCAAAGACGGGCGCATTGCCGGTGGCTTCCCGGGCGCGCTGCCAGAAGGGCAGGTACGACGCTTTCTCGCGGAGCATGGTGTGGAGCCGCGCATGGCGGAACCCGAGGCGCCACCGGTCACTGATCCGGCGGAACTCGTCGCCCTTTCGCGCGCGGCGGTAGAAGCGGACCCTGCCAAGCCTGAACTCAAACTGGATCTGGCGCTTGCGCTTGTCACCGCACGGGCATTCGAGGAGGCCGAGGCTATTCTTGAAGCGCTCCCTGCCAATCTTGGGGCTGATCCCAAGGTTGGTCGCGCGCGTTCGCGCATTGCGTTTGGTCGGCTTGCGGATTCCGCACCGTCGCGAACCGCGCTGGAGGCGCTGGTCGCAAAGGACGCGGACGCGCCCGAGCCGCGCCTGTTGCTTGGCGTCCGGCTCATTGTGGACGGCGCGGTCGCAGAGGGGCTCGATCAGCTGCTTGCGCTGCTCAAGTCGCATCGCCAGTGGGAAGAGGGGCGTGCTCGGCGCACTCTGGTCGACGCGTTCAGCGTGATCGAGGATGAGGATCTCGTCCGCGCCTATCGCCGCAAGATGACAGCGCTGCTGTTCTAAGGAGCACAAAGGCTAGGGACGCTAGCGTGCAAATGAGTTCGGAGCCAGGAACTCATAATGTCGAACGCCGATAAGCGCGGACAAAATCGGAACGGGTCGAAAGTGGAGCGAGGTGATTTATGGGGATGAATATCGACCTCACGCCTCAGTTGGAGGAGTGGGTTCGCCTGAAAGTCGCTTCAGGTCTTTACTCTTCAGCAAGCGAGGTGGTTCTGGAGGCTCTTCGGTTGATGGGAGAGCAGGATCGACTTCAAGAAGCAAAGCTCGATCAACTCCGCAATGAGGTCAGAGAGGGATTGGCTAGCGGCCCAAGCAAACCCTGGGATGCTGAAGCATTCAAGCGTCAGGCTCGTTCGCGGCAAACGCGTTCGCGGCAAACGCGTTCGCGGCGAACGAACGAGCTCGCAGGCGAATGAATGCCGCGGGTTACGCTGCGGCCCCTTGCCCAAAACGACTTGCTTGAGATCTGGAGCTTCATCGCCCGCGATAATGTCCCTCTTGCCGATCGCTGGGCGGATCAAATCGATGCGGGCTTTCAAAGTCTCGCCGGACAGCCAGGGATGGGTAGATCTCGCGAAGAGCTGGCGGATGGTCTGCGCAGCTTTGCGCTCGGGCGCTACGTCGTTTTTTACGTCGCGCTAATCGATGGTATTGATGTGGTGCGGGTTCTTCATGGCTCGCGAGATATTGCCTCGGAACTGAATCAGGAGCCCTGAGGTTCTCAGGGTTCGGCGTCTCTCTCTGGAGCGCATCGCGCGCTCGCGTTACTCTCCCGGTCGCACGGTCAGCGGGAGGACATCCATGAGCTACGATCTCTTGATTCGCAACGGTACGGTGGTCGACGGCTCGGGCGGGGCGGCCTACCGCGCGGACGTTGCGGTCCAGGATGGGCGCATCGCCGCGATCGGGCGCATCAACGAGCGCGCGACGCGCACGCTCGACGCCGAAGGCCATGTGGTCGCTCCAGGGTTTGTCGATGGGCACACGCACCTCGACGCGCAGGTGTTCTGGGATACCGTGGGCTCGTGCTCGGCCTATCACGGTGTGACCACCGCGGTGATGGGGAACTGTGGTTTCACACTGGCGCCCTGTCGGTCGAGCGACGCGGATTTTGTGTTCCGCAACCTCGAGCGCGCAGAGGACATCAGTCGCGACGCGATGCTGACCGGCATCCCCTGGACCTGGGAAACGTTTCCGCAGTTTCTCGACGCGGTGGACGCGCTGCCGAAGGGCATCAACTACGCGGGCTATATCGGTCACTCGGCGCTGCGTACCTATGTGATGGGCGAACGCGCCTTCGCCGAAGCGGCGACTGAAGATGATCTCGCGCGCATGTGCGCGCTGGTGCAGGAAGCGATGCAGGCGGGCGCCGTGGGTTTCTCCACCTCGCGCACCTTCAATCACACGACCGCAGACGACCGCCCGGTGGCGAGCCGACTCGCGCGCTGGGACGAGGTGCGCGCCATCGTCAACGCCATGGGCACCACGGGCAAGGGCGTGTTCGAGATCGCCGGCGAGGCGCCCGGGCGCGACCCCGAACGGCAGCGCGAGTATTTCAATCGTCTGCGCGATCTCGCGGTGGAATCGGGCGTCACGCAGACGTGGGGCATGTTCAGCGTGCGCGCGGCGCCAGAACTCTGGCGCCCCTTCTTCGATCTGCTCGACGAGACCGCCGCAGCGGGTGGGCGCATGTACGCCCAGGTGCATACCCGCGCCCTCAACGTGATGTTGTCGTTTGAGGCCAACACGCCGTTCGACAAGTGGGAGGTCTGGAAGGACCTGCGCGCGCTGCCGCTCGCGGAACAGAAGATTCGGCTGCGCGATCCTGCGCTCAAGGCCAAGCTGGTTGAAGTGGCGAGCCGCCCCTACACCGGTCCACGCGTGGTCGGCGCCGAGGCGCGGCCGCCGGAATGGGATTACGTTTATCCGATGGCGGACATGCGCTGGGACCAACCGTCGATGGCGGCGCTCGCGGCAGCCCGCGGCGTGCATCCGGTTGAGCTCATGATCGATCTCGCGCTCGAGCATGATTTCCACATCTATTTCCGCCAGCCCATCGCCAACGAAGATCAGGATCACGTCCTCGAGATGATGCGTCACCCGCGTTCTCTGGTGACGTTCTCTGATTCCGGGGCCCACGTGTCCCAGATCATGGACAGCTCGCTGCAGACGCATCTTCTGTCCTACTGGGTTCGCGAGCGTCAGGCGTTCACGCTGGAGCAGGCCGTGCGTCGTATTACTTATGACACGGCAACCGTCTGGGGCTTCCACGATCGTGGTCTGGTGCGTCAGGGCATGGCGGCGGACCTGGTGGTCTTCGATCCCGCAACAGTCGGCGCCCGTATGCCCGAGGTGGTGAATGATCTGCCCGCGGGAGCCCGACGCCTGAAGCAGGTGGCGGAAGGCATTCGTCACACGATTGTGAACGGCACCGTGGTGCTGACGGATAACGAGCCGAGCGGCGAGCACCCGGGCAGGCTGCTGCGGGTCTGAGCGGGAGCCGCGTTGGGGTGTCGTCGTCGGCTCAGGCGGTGGTCGGTTGGGCGGGCGTGCTTGAGGCGTTTACTGCTCGAGCACTGCGTCGTCGGCCGAGACCGGGTCCAGTGCGCCGCTTTGTTCGAGTCGGTTCCACAGGCGCCGAGATTCCCGCTCCTCGCGTTCTGCGCGTGCCGGCGCATTCTCGAACTGAATCTCGAGCGTCACGATAAAGCGCCAGTCGCCCTGGCGCGATGAGTCGTTGCGCTCCTGCACCCACGCGCGTTCTGGCTGCAGCTCGTAGAACAGCCACGGTCGCAGGAACGTGCGGCGGTAGCGCAGATTGGCGAAGTATTCGTTGGTTTCGAAGCGTGGCTCGGTCCAGCCTACCGCCCCCAGTTCGCCGCGCAGCGCGCTGACGTGATCGAGCTGGTGAAAGCGCGTGATGCCGGTGCGCCACTCGATCCCGTCGGTTGCTTCGGACCAGGTTCCCTCTAGCGTGTACCGGTCCTGAGTGTCGAAGTTGCGGAACCATTCCCAATCGGCCCGCGAGGTGGTGCCATAGCCGTCTTCGGCTTCCCAGAAGGCGATTTGGGTGAACCGCATGAAGGTATCCAGGCTCAGGGGCTCCACATGGCGATAGCGTGCACGCACGACGGGATTCAGTGTTGTGAAATTCGCTCGCACAGTCGCGTCCAGATCGAGCTTGGTCTGCTTTCGATCGCTCAAGTTATAGCGCAACCCAAGGCGCGTATCCTGCTGTCCCTCTTCCACGGGCGCTCTGGTATCGAACTCCCCGTGCACGTCTTCGTCACGGGTCAGCAGCAGTCGGAGCTTCTCAGACGCCCCGGGCAAAGAGATGTTGGCCGATAGCCGTACCCTGGCGCGCAGATCCTCTGACTGGTCCCAGCGAACCTCGTTGCGCAGGCGGAAGAAGGTTCCTACCGGGGTCTCTTCCAGCGCACGATCGTCACCAAAGAAACCGTCGAACCAGGCGGCCGGTTCGCACAAGCGTTGATTCAGGTAGCTGTGGGTGCGGTCGAGCCAGCTGTTGGGCCGATTTTCCTCATCGCGACAGGAAACCTCCATGAGCTCATCACGGGCGGTCGGCGTTTCCTCCTCAGCGTGGGATGACCTGGTACCGAGCAGCGTTGCCAGCGTGAGCAGCGCGATGATCCCTGATCGACCAAGGGCGTTCTGTGCGGCGAGGATAGGTGCATCGACCATGACACAAGCATAACGCATCAATGCTATCCGCCGGATCAGCAATCCTGCGTGTTCTGCACATAGAGTTTTGCGGCATCAATCCGTAGCCACGCTTTGAGCGGTTAGAATGCGTGGTTTGGAGGTCTGCTCAATGAAAAACGTGGAGCGCCACGGGTGGAGGTTGCTGCGCGCGGGGGTTCAGCTCGCATGCGTGCTTGCGCTTGCCCCAATGGGCGCCGCGGCGGCTTTCGATCCGGCGTGCCTGCCCTGGGTGGCGGCCCACTATCGTGCAGAGAAGCTCTTTCTCGAAGTTGAGCTCGAGCTGCGCGGCGAGGTCATGACGACGCTCGCACCCGACGCGCTGCGCCCGACCCTCGAGGGCTCGGTTCTCGCGTCGGGGTCGGAAAGTCTGGCGCTCGATGTGCGCATGCAGGGCCCGGGCTGGCGCTCGTTCACCGGACAGTGGTTCCTTCAGCCGGATTCCGGGGCTGTGCTCCAGTACTCAAGCCTGCGCGCGCCCTCGCAGCGTTCTCGCACCTATCGGTTTACCGAAACGGGTGCGGAGCGCACCACGGCGCGACCGCGGGACGGCGAGGACGCGTTGCCGCCGCGTCGCTGGAGTGATGTCGACGTGCGGCAGCGACGTTTTACGGCAGACGCGCCCGTGCTGGAGATCAGTACGCTGCTCTACCTGCTACCGGCGAGCACGTTGCGCGCGCCGGGAGATCACATCGACCTCCTTGGTTACGCGACCTCGGCGGACGCCTTGTTTGACCTCGACGCGCGTGCGGGTGCGCGTCTGCGGCTTGCAGTTGATTACGCGCTGCAATCGGACGGCAGCTCGACCACGCGTCGGCGGATCATCGAGGCGCTACCGGTCGTGCTTACTGGGCGGCCGCGATCAACCGATCCGGATGAACAGACCTTCGATCTGCTCGGGCTGCGCGATGTGCGGTTTCTGATCGACCCTGACTATCGGGTGGTTGCGGCGCTGCGTGCGCAGGTGCCCGGCGCTGGGCAGGTGCAGTTTCAGCTGGTCGCGCTGGAGTTGCGCGATGAGCTTCCGGCGCGCTGCGCGCCCAGGTCGCGCCCGCCGCGGGTCAGTGTCCGGCGCGATCGATCATCGTGCGCAGACGCCGACCGATGCCGCTCTCTGGTCTTCGCAGCAGGCGCTCATTCAGCCAGTGACGTGCCCACGAACGTTCCCCCGCTCGTGCGCAACTGTCGATCAAGAGCAGGGTGACCAGATCACGTTGCGCGTGACTGCCGCCGAAGGCGTGCACCTGATCGCGCAGACCGATCAGCCGGGCGGCGGCCTCTGCGTGACGACCCGCCGCACGGTCCTGTACCGCCTCGAGCAATGGCAGCCCCACCGTAGCGGTGCTCGCGGAAATGCCGCGGCCGCGAGTGGCTTCGCGCGCCGCTCGTACCAGTTCATCCAGCGCCTCCGCGCGTCCGGTGGCTGCAAAGGCGAGCGCCGCGTGGAAGTCGTTGAAGGCGTAGTAGCCGGCCTCGGTGTTCAACTTGTCGAGCCAACCCCGCGCATTGGTCTCGAAGCGGGAACCCACGTCGACGTCGAAAAGCGTGAGACGCGCGAGCAGCGCGGTGACATCAGCCAGTCCGTAGGCGAAATCGCCGATGCCGGGCGTGATCCAGCGGTCGAGCACCTGTAAGCAGGCGCTGTCATCCTCGCGGTCGAGATGAAGAAGCGCGAGATGCCAGGCGTTGTGGCAGGCAAAGCCAACCGGCGGATCGCTCGCGGCCCACTGATCAAAACAGTCGGTGAGCCAGTCGATGCCCTCGCCGGTGCGGCCCTGCATTTCCATCACATGCGCGATGACATGAACCGCCCAGCCGTCCATCGGCTCGATGTCGAGCGCAGCAAAGGCTGTAGCCTCTGCCGCCGCGTACTCGTGACATTCTTCCAGTCCGAAGGCATGCATGGCGAGCACGTGCGAGTAGCACGGCATGCCTGAATCCCATGCCGGCAGGGCGCGTGCGATGCGATTGCGCAGGTTGATCGCGTCGCCGCGAAAGAAGTCGATCATCTGCCCGGTCTGCAGCGCAAAGGCGTCGGCAGGAAAGTCGGCGAGGTAGAGATCGAGCGCGTGGCCCGCACCTGCCCAGTCATCCTGCAAGAGCGGCGCCAACGCCTGACTGAGAGCGTACTCGCGGGGATGATCCGACGTTGCCAGCGCCGCGGCTTGCTGCAGATGGGAGTGACCCAGAGCACGGAAGCGACGCTCGGAGGACAGCGTGAGCCCCGCGCCGAGAAAGAGGTGGCCGAAGAGAAAGTCCGGCTCCTCGGCGACGCGTGGCAACAAAATCCCGAACGGGTCGCCGCGGCGGTTATGAAAGACGGTCAGCGCAGCCGCAAGGTCGCGCTGGGCCGCGACCGAGCCCGGTGTCATCCTGGGTTCGATCGCGGTCGCCACGGCGCGCCTCAGCCGGTCACCTGATCGAGCGCGCTGGCAAGCGCGGCGAGGGTCCCGTCCACGTCGGTCAGTTTGTCGAGCCCGAAGAGACCGATGCGAAAGGTGCGAAAGCCTGCCGGTTCATCGCACATGAGCGGTACGCCAGCCGCGATCTGCAGCCCTTGCGCCATAAAACGCTTGCCGGTCTGGATCTCGGGGTCGGTGGTGTAGCTCACGACCACGCCCGGCGCTTTGAAGCCGTCCGCCGCGACGCTCGGAAACCCGCCCGCATCAACCAGCGCGCGCGCGCCCTGACCGAGGCGTTCCTGGGCCGCACGGATCGCGGCGAAGCCATGGCTTGCCGTTTCCTGCATGGCATTGCGCGCAACGCGCAGGCTGTCTGTGGGCATGGTGGCATGATAGGCATGTGCGCCGCTTTCGTAGGCGTCCATGATGCTCTGCCATTTGCGCAGATCGGCGGCAAAGCTCGAGCTCGTCGTGGTATCGAGGTGAGCACGCGCCGCTTCGCTCAGCATGACAAAGCCCGCGCAGGGCGGACCGCTCCAGCCCTTTTGCGGCGCGCTGACAAGCACATCCACCCCCGTGGCGGCCATGTCGACCCACATCGTGCCGGATGCAATACAGTCGAGCACAAAGAGCCCGCCCACCGCGTGCACGGCGTCCGCTACGGCGCGCAGGTAGCTGTCGGGCAGCAGCATGCCGGAGGACGTTTCCACGTGCGGCGCAAAGACCAGCGCCGGTCGGTCACGCTGGATGGTAGCCACCACCTGATCGATCGACGCGGGCGCGAACGGCGCCTGGTCCCCGGCTGCGATCTGAGCGGCTTTCAGCACCGCTGCGGAGGCAGGAATGCCGCCGGCTTCGAAGATCTGAGTCCAGCGGTAGCTGAACCAGCCGTTGCGCAGCACCAGGCAGCGCCGCCCGGTCGCGAACTGGCGGGCAACAGCTTCCATGGCAAAGGTGCCGCCGCCCGGGACCACCACCGCGGACTTCGCGTTGTATGCACCGCGCAAGAGCGCGGCGATATCTCGCATGACCTGCTGGAACGACTGCGACATGTGGTTGAGCGCGCGATCGGTGTACACCACGGAGAATTCCCGCAGACCGTTGGGATCGACGTCTGGGCGCAGGGCATGCATGTGGGTTCCCCCTGAATTTGGCGGTCCGCAGTATACGAGGGGCGGCGCGCGGCGTCCCAGAGCGTTCGATCCGTGTCCGCGCGTCGTGATATTCTCCGCCGCCGGCGTGCGCCGAGCCCGTGTTTTCCTGAGCAGGTTGATCCCCATGACTACGCAGTTCGACACCATTGAAGACGCGCTCGCGGCGATTGCCGCCGGAGATATGATCGTGGTCGTGGATGATGACGATCGCGAGAATGAGGGCGACCTCATCATGGCGGCGAGTAAAGCGACGCCGGAGAAGGTGGCGTTCATGATCCGCCACACAAGCGGCATCCTGTGCACGCCGATCCTCGAGGAACATGCCCGACGCCTGCATCTCGACCCCATGGTGGCGCGCAACGACGCGCCCATGAGCACGGCTTTCACCGTGTCCATCGACTACGCGCAGGGGCTCACCACCGGTATCTCCGCCGAAGAGCGGGCAGCCACGTCGCAGGCGCTCGCGAACAGCAATGTCAGCGCCGAAGACTTCGTGCGCCCGGGTCATATTTTTCCGCTTGTCGCCCGTCAGGGCGGCGTGCTGGTGCGGTCGGGTCACACGGAGGCGGGCACGGACCTTGCGGCCCTTGCCGGATTGCCGCCGGTGGGACTGCTTGCCGAACTCGTCAACGACGACGGCACGGTGCAGCGCCTGCCGCAGCTGCTTGAGTTCGCCAAGATGCACAAGCTGCGCATCATCACCATCGCCGATCTGATCAGCTATCGGCAGATGCGCGAGCATCTCATCACGCGGACGGCCGAGTTTTCGGTTCGCACCCGTATCGGCAGCGCGCGTGCGGTGGCGTATCGCACGCGGTTCGAAGATGCCGAGCATATCGCGCTGATCTTCGGTGACCTGCGCAGCATGAGCTCGGTGCCTGTGCGCATTCACCGCGAGAAGCTGCTCGACGACGTGTTTGGTCCTCAGTCTGATCGCCCCTCGAGCCTGCTCGATGCCTCGCTCGACAGAATCGAGAAACTCGGCGGCGGCGTGATGATCTATCTGCGCTCGGGTCACGTCGGGGTGCCGCTGGAGAAGCTCTCCAGCCAGACCAAGGAAGCCCAGCGCCGCGCGCAGTGGCTTGAGATTGGGGTGGGCGCGCAGATTTTGAGCGATCTCGGCGTATCGAAGATTCGGCTCATTGCCGGGCGCGAGGTGTCTTACGTTGGTGTGGGCGGTTTCGGCCTTACCCTCGAGTCGACCGAGCTGCTGTAGAGCGCTGATTCAGCGCCGGTACTGGAACACGATTGGGCGACCGGCCGGCCCCACGTAGACGATACGCAGATCATGGCTGCGCGTGCCGCATTCCCGGCAGCGCAGCCGCGCGCGCAGGGTATCCACCGTGGATTCGGGTCCCAGGCGCTCGATAGCGGCGCCGAGATCCAGCGCTTCCATGCGGCCGCAAGGCCCGCACAGGGCGTAGACTTGGAAACGGTCAGCAAGTTCGGCGAGGCGCTGCATGATACTGAATGAATATACAGTATCTGGGCCGCTGGTCATCACCCTCGGTGATCCCGCGGGGATCGGTCCGGAAGTCGTAGCCCGGGTGGTGGCAGACCGACTGTCGGCGCCGACAGACCCGAGCGCGCGTCCCTGGCACCTGATCGGCCCGCGCTGGGCGCTGGCCGCAGGCGCGCGCGCCGCCGGAATCGCGCTGCCCGCACTGCCCGATGCGCCGCTTGGATCCCGCTTTGATACCCCGATTGCCCTGCATGACCTCGCCGAGGACGTTCCCGACTTCGCCTTCGGGCGCGTGCACGCGCGCTGCGGTGCGCTCTCGGTGCAGGCGGTGGAACAGGCGGCCCGTACCTGCATGGCCGGCAGCGCGGCCGGCATGGTGACCGCGCCGATTCACAAGGAAGCCGTGCAGGCCGCGGGGCACGTGCACGATATCGGCCACCAGGAAATTCTCGCGCGGCTCACCGGCAGCACGGCAACCGCCACCGTGCTCATGACGCCGGGGCTGCGCGTCGTGCATCTGTCCACGCATAAATCACTCGCCGATGCGGTGCGCTATGTGACGCGCGATAACGTGCTCGCCCGGCTGCGCCTCACGGCGCAAAGTTTTGCCCGCTGGGGCATGCCTGTAGCGCGCATTGCCGTTGCCGCCCTGAACCCTCACGGCGGCGAGGGCGGTTTGCTCGGGCGTGAGGAGATCGAGGCGCTGGCGCCCGCCGTCGCGGCGGCGCGGAAGGAGGGCATCGACGCCTCCGGCCCCTGGCCCGCGGATTCCGTATTCAACCGGGCGATTGCGGGCGAGTTCGACGTTGTGCTGGCGCTCTATCACGACCAGGGACATATCGCGATCAAGGTGCACGACTTCCACGGCAGCACCACCGCGACCCTCGGTCTCTCGTTCGTGCGTACGTCGGTTGATCACGGCACCGCCTTCGATATCGCCGGTCAGGGGCGAGCCGACCCGCGCAGCATGGCGGCTGCTATTCGCGCGGCGGAAGCGCTCATTGCGGGGCGGGTGGGGGAGCTTTGACGGCTGGGGTTGGACTTAGTGTCGAGGGAGCAATTATGAAGAGCCCATGCGAGTCGCCCGGCGCGGATGCCAAGGAGCGCGAGACGTCGTCCACCGTGGTCACCCCGGAGAACCGCGTGCTTGTGGGCGATGCGCTGGCTGCTATCGGTCGAGAGATCGGTCTGACCAATGAAGATTTCGCCGTTCTCGAGAGCGTGGTTGACGAGACGCCAGTTGAACCCTTCAGCGTCGACTGAATCATCCCCGTGATACGAATATCGTTCTTGAGGCGGTGAAGCCGTAAACAAACACGTTCGGCAGAGCTTGGTTGAACCTTCAGACTGCGGATCTCCTCACCTCGATGCATTGCCGGAGAGTAATCGCAAGCTCGCTTTTTTCCCTAGCCTGTTGCCATCCGCACTCGCCCCATGACGCTGCGCTCGGT
>JBMTYG010000007.1:0-48834 GCA_049454295.1 Pseudomonadales bacterium | reverse complement strand
CGTGTCCGCAGTGAGTACGTTTTGCGGCTGACGGGGCGGGTGCGTGCGCGGCCCGCGGGCACGGTGAATGAGGATATGCCCACGGGGGCGGTCGAGGTGCTCGGCGCCACGCTCGAAATACTCAATGCGTCGCTGACGCCGCCGTTCCAGTTGGACGAATATTCAGATGCAGGGGAGGACGTGCGCTTACGGCACCGCTATCTCGATTTGCGCCGGCCCGAGTTGCAGGAACGACTCATGCTGCGCGCGCGCATCACCAGTGTCGTTCGCAGCTACCTCGAAGAGCACGGATTCCTCGATATCGAGACCCCCACGCTGACCAAGGCCACACCGGAAGGTGCGCGGGATTACCTGGTCCCGAGTCGTACGCATCCGGGGCAATTCTTTGCTTTGCCGCAATCGCCGCAGTTGTTCAAGCAGCTCCTCATGGTGGCGGGCATGGACCGCTATTATCAGATTGCCCGCTGCTATCGCGACGAAGATTTGCGCCACGACCGCCAGCCGGAGTTCACCCAGATTGATATCGAGGCTTCGTTCGTCGAGCAGTCGGATATCCAGGATCTGGTCGAGGGTCTTCTTCGCGCCGTGTTTCGGACAGTGCTCTCCGTCGAATTGCCGCCCTTCCCGGTCCTGTCCTGGGCGGAGGCGATGCGGCGCTACGGTAGTGACAAGCCTGATCTGCGAAATCCGCTCGAACTCGTGGATGTGGCTGATCTCTTGCAGAGCGTCGAGTTCAAAGTCTTCAACGGACCGGCGAACGACCCTGAAGGTCGTGTAGTCGCCCTGCGCGCGCCGGGTGCAGGGGCGCTTTCTCGCAAGGTGATCGACGATTACACGGGATTTGTTGCGCGCTTCGGGGCACGCGGTCTCGCCTACATCAAGGTGAACGATCGCGCGGCAGGCGTTGATGGCTTGCAATCCCCGATCGTGAAATTCCTCCCCGCCGAGGCGGTGGAGGCAATCCTTGACCGTACCGGCGCCAAGGATGGAGATATCGTGTTCTTTGGCGCTGACAAGGCATCTGTAGTGGCTGATGCAATGGGCGCGCTGCGCAACCAGCTCGCGCGCGATCTCGGTCTTGTTGCGGAGGGCTGGGCGCCCTGTTGGATCGTCGAGTGGCCCCTGTTCGAACGCGCCAAAGACGGATCGTTGTCGCCTGCTCACCATCCGTTTACGCGACCCACGTGTACGCCAGAGGCGCTGCGCGCAGACCCGGCAAGCGCGTATGCTGCTGCCTACGATATCGTGTTGAATGGCTATGAGCTGGGCGGTGGGTCGCTGCGTATCCATGAACAGGCGATGCAAAGCGCGGTGTTTGACGTGCTCGGTCTTGGGCAGGAAGCGAACGCCAAGTTCGGCTTTCTTCTGGATGCGCTCCAATACGGTGCCCCTCCGCATGGAGGACTTGCGATCGGGCTGGATCGTCTGGTCATGCTCATGACTGGGGCGCACGCGATTCGCGATGTGATTGCCTTTCCCAAGACGCAGACGGCAGCCTGCCCGCTCACCCAGGCGCCGAGCGCTGTGGACGAGGCGCAGCTGCGCGAACTGCACATACGGGTGCGGCGGACAGACTGATAGCGACCAAGTCAGCCTCCGGTACGTCACGCGCGAGGAGGAGCTACGGTGTCAGTGCGGCGACGAGTCTTCGGTATCGATCCCGGGTCAAGGGCGACAGGGTTTGGGATAGTCGATGCGACGGGGCAGGGCTTGAGCTACGTTGCCAGCGGGTGTGTACGTCCGGTCGGCGACAGCTTCATCGATCGCCTGGGCGAAATCTGGCGTGGTGTCAGCGAGCTGATCGAGGAATACCGTCCGGACGAGGTGGCGGTCGAGGAGGTTTTCCTGGCCAACAATCCCGCGTCTGCGCTCAAGCTGGGACAGGCGCGTGGCGTGGCCGTGGCGGCGGCGGTTGCAGCGCGAACGCCGGTTGCGGAGTACGCGGCCCGGCGTGTGAAACTCGCGGTGGTGGGTAGTGGTCGGGCGACCAAGGAACAGGTGCAGCACATGGTCCGGGTTCTTTTGCGGTTGCCAGGTGCGCCGGCAGCAGATGCCGCAGATGCTCTCGCGATTGCGATCTGTCACATCAACAGCACGGGCCGCGGCACATGATCGGATTGCTGCGCGGAGTGGTACTCGCGGTGGATGACATGACCGTGCTCTTGGCCGTGGGTGGTGTTGGATACGAGGTCGAGGTCAGCGCGGCGGCGTTAGCGCTCGCGATGCCGAGGCTTGCGTCGGTCACTGCTGCCGCGCCGGTCGAGGAAACCACCCTCTACACGCACTTTGTCGTGCGCGAAGATGCCCAGCAGCTCTTTGGCTTCGCGACGCGAGCGGAACGGGATCTCTTTCGCGCCCTCATCCGCATCAGCGGTGTGGGTCCGAAGCTCGCCTTGAATGTGATCTCAGGCATTTCCCTCGCGGATCTCGCTGCGGCAGTAGAGGGGCGGGAGCCGGGACTGCTGACACGTATTCCCGGCATCGGTCGCAAGACGGCGGAGCGTCTGATCGTTGAGCTTGCAGGGAAGCTGCCGGACGCAGCCGTGCTCGCCGGGGCTCGCCGCGGCAGCACCGGGTCTCGCGTCGCGGTCGAGGCAGAGCAGGCGCTGGTCGCGCTTGGTTACCGTCCAGCCGAAGCGGCTCAGGCCGTAGCTCAGGCCGAGGAGGAGGGTGCCGGCGAGGTGTCTCGGACGACCGAGATGCTGGTGCGCGCAGCGCTAAGAAATCTGGCGCGCGCGAGTGAGCGCTCATGAGCATTGAGCGTGACCGACTGGTAGGCGCAGCGGCGCAGGGGCAAGAACCATCGCTCGACCGGGCGTTGCGCCCGACGCGCCTTGCGGACTATATCGGGCAACGCCCGGTGCGCGAGCAGATGGACATCTTTATCCGCGCCGCGCGCGCTCGCGGCGAGGCCCTCGATCACACCCTGATCTTTGGCCCGCCGGGTCTTGGCAAGACCACACTTGCCAACATCATCGCTAACGAGATGGGCGTAGCGATCAAGTCCACTTCCGGCCCGGTACTCGAACGTCCGGCGGAGCTTGCCGCGCTCCTGACGAATCTCGAGTCGGGAGACGTGCTCTTCGTCGATGAGATTCATCGTCTGTCACCCGTGGTCGAGGAAATTCTCTACCCGGCGATGGAGGACTATCAGATCGATATCATGATTGGCGAAGGTCCGGCGGCGCGCTCGCTCAAACTCGATTTGCCGCCGTTCACGCTGGTAGGCGCCACCACCCGCGCCGGTTTGCTTACGTCGCCGCTGCGGGATCGCTTTGGCATTGTCCAGCGTCTCGAGTTCTACGATATCGAAGACCTCACGGAAATCGTGAGCCGTTCGGCGGGCAAGCTCGCGTTAGCAGCCGATCTTGAGGGGGCGCGCGAAATCGCGCGTCGGGCGCGTGGCACGCCGCGCATAGCCAATCGGCTGCTGCGGCGCGTTCGTGACTTCGCGGAGGTGCGCGCGTCAGGGGTCGTGACGCGGGAGGTCGCAGACGGGGCGCTCAACCTGCTCAAGGTCGACGCCGAAGGCTTCGACACGATGGACCGCCGTTTGCTCGAGGCTATCATTGGTCATTTTTCCGGCGGACCGGTGGGCGTCGATTCCCTCGCCGCGGCGATCAGCGAGGAACGGGACACCATCGAGGACGTGCTTGAGCCCTTTCTGATCCAGCAGGGGTTTCTCATGCGCACGCCGCGCGGACGCGTTGCGACCCCGCGTGCGTATCAGCATTTCGGACTCACGCCACCCGCGTCTGGTGACGAATCCGCGGCCGGCGGACGTGATGCCCAGGGGCGCATGCCGGTTACCGGCGGGCAGACCGGCATCGAATTCGACTGAGGAAATTTACGTGTCAGACCAGCTATCGGTGATTCATCTCATTTCCGAGGCGAGCCTTGTCGTGCAGCTTGTGATGCTGGCACTGGTGCTCGCCTCGGTGACTTCCTGGGTGATGATCTTTCAGCGCAGTTTCTTCCTGCGGCGCGTAGAGCGTGAGCTAAACGATTTTGAAGACCATTTCTGGTCCGGGATCGACTTGCGCGAGCTTCATGATGAGCTGGAGGGAGAAGCCAGTCTGACGGGCATCGAGAATGTCTTCGTCGCCGGGTTCAAGGAGTATTCCCGGCTGTCGGAAACCGCGCGCAACGAGCCCGACGCGGTTATGCAGGGTGTTCAGCGAGCCATGCGCATTGCGCTCACGCGGGAAGGCGAGCGGCTCGAAACCCATCTCGCCTTTCTTGCGACCGTGGGTTCCACGAGCCCCTACGTGGGTCTCTTTGGCACGGTGTGGGGCATCATGAACTCGTTCCGAGGGCTCGCAAACATGAAGCAGGCGACCCTCGCAGCGGTTGCGCCGGGTATATCGGAGGCGCTCATTGCGACAGCGATCGGTCTCTTTGCGGCGATCCCTGCCGTTATTGCCTACAACCGCTTCTCGGCACGGGTCGATGCTCTCATGAAACGTCACGAGGCGTTTGCCGATGAGCTCACCGCGATCCTGCATCGCGTGGCGCACGCCCGGCAGGGGTGATGAGCATGCAACCCGCACCCGTGTTGAACGGCCAGCAATCAATCGCCTGTCAGGAATCATTGAGTCATGGCTGAGCGGCGTCGCCCTATGTCGGATATCAACGTCGTGCCGTATATCGACGTGATGCTGGTTTTGTTGGTGATCTTTATGGCAACGGCGCCGCTGCTGACTCAGGGCGTGGTGGTGGATCTGCCGGACGCCTCGTCTGAGCCGGTTCCCGAGGATCAAGATGATCCGCTCGTCATCTCGGTTCGCGCTGATGGTGCGATTTTTGTGAACCTGGGGATGGGGTCAGATGAAACGGAAGGCAGCCGCGTGACGCCGGAATCTCTGGGTGACCAGGCGAGCAAGATCATAGGAGCGCGACCGGAGGTGCCGGTGTATGTACGCGCTGACCACGCGCTCGAGTACGGGGCGGTGGTGCGCGTAATGACCGTGTTGCAAGAGGCCGGCGCAAAAAGTGTCGGACTGATTACTGAACCGCCCGCGACCGGTTGATCTCATGCCGGACCGATGGCGCCCCTATTTCGTTCCCTTGGCACTCGCGCTCGTGCTGCACGGCCTTGTGCTTGCTGCGCTGGTCTGGCGTTTTGCGCCGCCCGCGAGCGTCGTGCGCGAGGTGCGTCCGCAGATCATCAACTCGACGCTCATCGTCATGGAGTCGAGCAGTCCTGGGCAGGGCGCACCCAAGCCTGCGCCGAAACCCGCGCCCAAGCCTGAACCCAAGCCTGAACCCAAGCCTGAACCCAAGCCCAAGCCGGAACCCAAGGCTGAGCCGAAACCTGAGCCAAAGGCTGAGCCGAAACCTGAGCCAAAGCCTGCAATCGACGCCGCGGAGCGCGCGCGTCAGGAGCGGCTCAAGACGCTTGCGGACTCCTCGTTCATGAATGCGCTGGAAAATGAGGCAGCCTCACTCAGCCAGCCGGACGCGTCGGCGAACCCCGGCGCCGAGGCGGATGGTCCAGCGACGCTCTCGTTCCGGGAGGGTATCTACCAGACCGTGCGGAATAATTGGTCTCGTCCACCGTCGGCGCGCAATGGCATGGAGGCCACGCTGTTGGTCGAGCTCGTGCCCACCGGCGACGTGGTTAACGTGTCTATTGTGCGCGGGAGTGGCGACCCGGCATTTGATCGTTCCGCAGAGGCGGCTGTCCGAGCGGCGCGACGCTTTCAGGTGCCACCGGACAGCGCGCTCTTCGAACGTTACTTCCGACGCTTTACCCTGTTGTTCCGACCGGAGGATCTGTTGCGGTGAGAATTCTGACCCGAGCCTTTTTGCTCCTCGCGTTGCTGGTGGGCACGAGTGTCCGCGCGGCAGAAAGCCTGGATACGATCATCATTGATGCGGGCGCAGACCGTCAGACCCGGATCGCCATTGTGCCTTTCGGGCAGGGGCCCGAGTTTGCGAATCTGCAGCCCATGGCGGATATCATCGGGTTCGATTTGTCGCGCAGCGGCCAGTTTGCACCGCTGCAGAAGCAGAACATGCTGTCCTACCCGAACCAGCCGAAGGATGTCTTCATGCGCGACTGGCGCGTGCTCGGCGTGGAGTACGTAGCCATCGGCACGGTCGCCTCTGACGCGACCGGTGCGATCACGGCCCGCTACCACCTCTTCGATGTGGTCAACGAGCGGCAAATGCTGAGTGAGTCTGTCACCGGTTCCCGTCGACATTGGCGAGACGTGGCGCACCGCGTGTCAGACCGACTCTATGAGGCAATCACGGGTATTCGCGGCGCGTTCTCGACCAAGATTCTGTATGTTCTGGCGCGCAACGTGGGCACGCCGAGCGCGAGCTACAGCATTGAGATCGCGGACTCTGACGGGGAGCGCTCGCGCAGTCTCTTCTCCTCGCCCCAACCCGTCATGTCTCCCGCCTGGTCACCCAATGGCCGTCAGGTTGCGTATGTTTCGTTCGAGACCGGACGTCAGGCGATCGTGTTGCAGGATATTTTCACGGGGCAACGCGACCTCATTACCAATTTCACCGGCATCAATAGCTCTCCGGTGTTTTCACCGGATGGTCGCAATCTCACCCTCGTGCTTTCGAAGGATGGCAATCCCGAGATTTATCTCATGAGTCTGGGCGATCGCCGGCTGCGTCGGCTCACGCAGCACCCGGGCATCGATACCGAGCCGAGTTGGTCCGAGGACGGTCGGTACGTCATCTTCACCTCTGATCGTGGCGGTCGACCGCAGATTTACCAGCTCGATGTAACCACCAACATGATTGAGCGGCTGACGTTTGTCGGTAACTACAACGCGCGCGCCCGGTTGCTCCCTGGCGGCAAGCACATGGTGTTCGTACACCGACGCGAATCACTGGACCACATCGCCTGGCAGGATCTCGCCCGCGGTGACGTGCGCGTGCTGACTCAGACCACGCTCGACGAATCGCCCTCGGTTGCACCCAACGGCACCATGCTCATCTATGCGACTCAGGATCGAGGGCGCGGTATACTGGGCGTCGTATCGCTGGACGGTCGCGTGCGCTACCGCTTGCCGTCTTCGGCCGGCGATGTGCGGGAGCCATCCTGGTCGCCGTATCTCGATACACTGAACGGTGGCTGGTGATGCGGCGCGCAGTCAGCTTGCGTCGAACGCGCGATCGGCAGCGACCGCAGTAAACAATCCCTAGCACGGTAAGCATTCGAGGAGATTCGAGCAAAATGACGAAGCACTGGTTGCGTGGCGCGGCGATGGTGGCACTGGCGGGTCTGGTTCTCGCGGGCTGCTCGAGCAAGGGCTCGAAGGCCGAGCCGGCGTCGGGCGGTGTCGCCCCGTACGAGGGTCAGACCGCGCCATCCAGTGGCTCGGGCGCGCAGAGCTATGGTTTTGATGCGGACGGTAATCCGTTCATGCCCGGCACCAATCAGCCGCTCGCGCGCGTGTTCTACTTCGACTACGACCAGTCGCAGCTGTCGCAGAGCGACCTGACGGCGCTCGAGATGCACGGCGAGATCCTGCGCAACAACCCCGATCGCGCGATCGTGGTTGAAGGCCACGCGGACGAGCGCGGCAGCCGGGAGTACAACCTCGCGCTGGGTGAACGGCGTGCCAATGCCATTCGCAGCTTTCTGACCGCGGCGGGGGTCTCTTCCACGCAGATCGAATCGGTGAGCTACGGCGAGGAGCGCCCGGATGATCCTGGTCACTCGGAAGCGGCGTGGTCGCGCAATCGTCGCGCCGTGCTCATCTACCGCTGATGCCGTGAGCGCCTTGGCGCAACAGCGGGAACTGGGCATGAACCGAACCTTCGGAAAGCGGTCGTCGATAATCCGTTGCAAAGGGCAAAAAGACGCCCGCGCGGTGTTCTTCTCCCTGCTGGTGGCGGGGGGCACATTGGCGAGTGGCGCTGTTCAGGGCGCTGCACCCGTCGAAGAGTCGGTACGGGTGGCGTCATCCTCGCAGGTCTATCAGGCGCCCACGGCGTCTCCCTATGGCGCGGCGGCGCCGACGGGGTCGCCGTACGGAACGGCACCGCCGACCGCCGTCGCGCAGTCAACCCCGTATGGTGCGACGCCAGCGGGCGGCAGCTCAGAACTATTCATGCAGGTACAGGCGCTCCAGCAGGAAGTCTCCGAACTGCGTGGACTGGTCGAAGAACTCACGCATCAGGTCAATCGTCTGGCGAGTGACCAGCAAGCGCAGTATCGCGATCTCGACGGACGTATCGTGGCATTACGAGGGGGCGGCTTAGCTGCGGCGCCCGTGAACCCGAATGCTGGGCAAGCGCCTGTGGCACCGACGCCGACCATGGGTCAGCCCGGCGTTGGCGGGCAGCCGCCGGCGGGCGTTCAGGCAGGGGCCGGTGGGGGTCAAGGTCAGATGGCGCCTGCGCCCCAAGCGGGCGCGGTACCGCAGGAAGGCGCCGGTCCCGATCGAGATGCCTACGGTGCTGCGTTTGAGCTTATGCGTGCGCGTAAATTCCCAGAGGCGACGGCCGCCTTTGATCGTTTCGTACGGGACTATCCCAATAGTGGGTACACGGCCAATGCGTTCTATTGGCTGGGAGAACTGCATTTGGCGCAAAACGCGTTTGAGCCGGCGCGTCAGTCGTTCATGCAGGTGGTAAACCTGTATCCCGACAGTCAAAAGATGCCTGATGCGCTGTACAAGCTCGGCGTGGTCTACCACCGCATCGGTGATCCGAGCCGTGCCCGGGAATACTTGAATCGCACCATCAGCCAGTTTCCGAGTGCGCCTGCTGCGGCGCTGGCGCAGACCTATCTGGCGGAGTTGCAGTGACGGGAATTGCCGTCGAACCCCGCCTGCGCATTACCGAGATCTTCCTCTCCCTGCAAGGCGAAACCACTTACGCCGGCTTACCAACCGCGTTTGTGCGGCTCACCGGGTGTCCGCTGCGCTGCGGTTACTGTGACTCTGCTTATGCGTTCAGTGGCGGTAGTCTGCTTGGAATCTCGGAGATCATCGATCAGGTGCGCGCGTACGCCGTGCGGCACGTGACGGTGACGGGCGGCGAGCCGCTTGCCCAGCCCGCCGCGGCGCTGCTGCTCGAGCGCCTGTGCGACGCGGGCTTCGCGGTATCGCTCGAGACCAGCGGTGCGCTTGATGTGAGCGTGGTCGACCCGCGCGTTGCGAAAATTATTGATGTGAAGACCCCAGGTTCAGGCGAGGTCAAGCGAAACCGCTGGGAGAATTTTGCCCACTGCGGCCCGCGCGATCAGATCAAATTTGTCCTGACTGATCGGGGCGATTACGAATGGGCGAAAGAGATGCTGTGCGAGCACGAGCTGCCTGGCCGCTGTGATGAAATCCTGTTCTCCCCCGTGATGCCTGGGCTCGCGCCGCGCGACTTGGCGGACTGGATCGTCGCGGATCGTTTACCCGTGCGTTTTCAACTGCAGCTGCACAAGCTCCTCTGGGGCGATGAGCCTGGCCGATGATGCGGGCGGTCGTCCTGGTGTCCGGCGGGCTGGATTCGGCGACGGTGCTCGCTCTCGCGCGGCAGCAGGGCTATACCTGTTACGCACTGTCGTTCGACTACGGGCAGCGTCACGCTGCCGAGCTTGAGGCAGCGGCGGGAGTCGCACGCGAGCTGGGTGCGGTGGTTCACCGGGTACTCTCCATCGATTTGTCCGCGTTCGGCGGATCGGCGTTGACCGATCTCTCACTGGCGGTGCCGGAGGCTCCCACGGAGGGTATTCCTATCACCTACGTGCCGGCGCGGAACACGGTGTTTCTTTCTCTGGCACTTGCCTGGGCAGAAGTGCTGTCGGCGCGAGACATCTTCATCGGTGTTAACGCGCTCGATTACTCGGGTTACCCCGATTGCCGCCCTGAGTTTGTGGCGGCGTTCGAAGCCCTTGCCAATGTGGCCACTCGAGCGGGTGTAGAGGGTGATCGAATTCGAATTCATGCGCCGCTACTGCACATGACCAAGGCTGAGATCGTGCGCCAGGGTGTCAGCCTGGGCGTTGATTACGCCCGTACGGTATCTTGTTATCAGGCGGACGACGAAGGTAGGGCCTGCGGACGCTGTGATAGTTGTCGTCTACGCCGTGCAGGGTTTGAGGCGGCAGGAATGACAGACCCCACGCGCTACCAGCGGTGATCGTGTCGCAAAGGCGCGGTCAACATGGCTCAGGTATGCACGGGACGCGAAGGGCGGCGCCGGAGCGGCTCAAGGCGAGAATATGGTGGGTCGTCTGGGGCTCGAACCCAGGACACCCTGGTTAAAAGCCAGGTGCTCTAACCAGCTGAGCTAACGACCCGAAAAAAGAGCGCGAATTGTAGTCGTGGTCGCTCGGTCGCACAACCTTGAGTGCGGCGCTCGAAGCCCGCACTCATAGCGCGGTAACCTCGAACCGGTTGCGTTCCGTATGCGTGCGCAGAAAATCCCAGATCTGCTCCTCGAGCTTTGATGCGTGGGTCTCGGACCAGGTGTGCAGATCGATCAGGGCGAGCAGACCCTCGGCATGGAACGCATCGAGCTCGGAAATACGGAAGCCGCGCGGAGCGCTGGCGCAGAACGCAGCTCGGGCAGCGCTGCCAGGCGCGTCTGGATACGTCTTCGCGGCCTCTCTGAACAGGGCCTGCATATCGCTGATGTCGTCCAGCCGGTTGGCAGCCGCGCGTTCGCTGTCCTCCGCGAGCGCCACCATCAGCGCGCTGATCATGCCGGTATTTGCCTGCGCATACGCGGATGCCGTTTCGGGGGCAATGCCGATGGCCAGCTTCTTCGCGAGATCGGTCAACGCTTGCGCCGGCTTCGGGATCATATCAGCGGCTCCGTATAGATATTTCGAACCGAGGGATGCAAACGATCCACGAGGATACGGTTCTGCCGGTCGGTCATGATCCAGCCCGCCATCGCCAATATGGGTTCCTTGGATTCACCGTTGAGAAAGTCTTCGGTCGAGGAAATCCAGATGGCGAGCGCCTTGAGCGAAGCAAACACCTGCCACCAGCGAAACACGGTACGGTCCACGCGCATGCCGCTGCCGCGCTCCCAGAATCCGATGGCGGCTTCGCGCGATATAAGACCACCCGCGCGCTCCCGCTCGGGCCAGCACCAGAGTGGATCGAGTGACCAGGCGAGATCCTCGAGCGGATCTCCAATGTGCGCCATTTCCCAGTCGAGCACCCCGTGGATGACGCAGTCATCGGGCGTATAGAGAAAATTCCCGGTCCGGTAGTCGCCATGCACGAGCGCCAGGCGCGGGCTGGGCGGCGGCAGGTGCGCGCGCAGCCAGCGGATCGTCGCCATCGCCACGGGCTGCGGATGTTGCGCGTCGGTGTCAATCACCCGCGCCCAGTAGTCAAGCTCACGTGCGGCGGCATGTTCTGGCTTGGGCATAAAGCGCGTGACGCCAAGCGCGCCGATATCGAGCGCAGCGAGTCGTCCAAGGAGTGTCCACAGGTTTTCACCCAGACGCGCGCGACGTGTCTCTGCAACATCGGCGCGTACCCAAGTGAGTTGTGTCTCGCAGCCCGGGATGTCGGCGATGATCGAAAAGGGTCGGTCGAGAAAGCGTGGATCTTCCTCGAGAAACAACGGCTTTGGCACGGGATACCCCGCTGCGTGCACGGCCTCATAGGTCTGATATTCCAGCGCTCGCTCGGTATCGATAAGGCTTGTCTTGGGATCGCGACGCACGATCAGCCCGCGTGTTTCGCCGCCGGCGGAAACGCGAACCCGATAAGTTTCTCGCGACGCGCCGCCAGGGATTTGTTCAAGCGTGACCAGCGACACGGGCAGCGACCAGCGACCGGCCAAGTAGGCGACGATGCTATCCCCGAGCGGTTTCAGTGAGGGATGCATGCGCGCGATCAGGCAGCAGAACGCAGGCGGTAACGGATGGGCAGGTGCTTGAAGCCGTGTACGAAGCTTGCGCGCAGATGCTCTCCGGGACCGGTCAATTCGATCATATCGATGCGCGGGATGAACTGGGTGAAGAAGATGCGCATTTCAAGGCGAGCGAGCAGTAGCCCGAGGCACTGGTGCGGGCCGGTGCCGAACGCAAGGTGCCGATTCGGTTTGCGATCGATGCGGAACTCGAACGGCGCATCAAAGATGTCCTCGTCGAAGTTCGCAGCCGCGTACATGAGGCCAAGGGTATCACCCGCTCGGATCTGCTTGCCCCGCAGCGTGTAGTCTCGTGTTGCAGTCCGGGAGAACTGTGCGACCGGGGTGGTCCAGCGAATCATTTCCTCGACGGCGAGCTTCACGAGCTCTTCGTCGTGGATATTTTTCTGCAGAAGCTCGAGTTGCTCGGGGTTGCGCAGGAGCGCGTGCAGACCGCCGGAGATCGCCGTGCGCGTGGTTTCATGACCCGCTGTGGCGACGATGGTGTAGTACGAGATGAGCTCTTTGTAGGGCAGGTATTCCCCGTCGATACGACCATTCGCTATGTAGGAAGCCAGGTCTTCGGTCGGATTCGCGCGGCGTTCGTCGGTCAGTCGCGTGAAGTAGTCGTAGAGGTCCTTGATCGTCTCGAAAATCGAGAGCGGGTCTTCGCCCACTCGTTTCATCTCGGGATCATCCCCGGCGAAGAGTTCGTTGGTCAGCTTCAGAATACGCCACTCATCCTCGTCCGGCACGCCAAGCAGCTGTGTGATCAGCTTGAGCGGCGGCCACACCGCCACATCCTGCACAAAATCAAGCTCGCGCACGCTGCCGTCGCCCATCATGTCATCGAGGATGCGCGCAATGATCGTCTGCAGGCTGTCTTCCAGGCGCTTGATATTCGAGGGCTTGAACCAGGGCTGTACCAGCGCGCGGTACTTCGGATGATCCGGCGGATCCATCTGCACGAGTGAGCGGATCAGCCCGGCTTGTCCCGCCGTAGCAAGCACCTGCAAGAGCCGTGGCGAATCCTGCAGCCGACGGAAGATCTCCCCAAGCACTTCCTCGCGCAGCTGCGGGGTCGAGGCTTCGCGACCGAGGATTGGGCGCGGTTCGCTTGCGAACACGTCGGGCTGCTTTTCTATTTCCACAATGTCGGCGTGCCGGGTGACGACCCAGAACGGGCGAAAGCCTTCGGGGTGGACCAAACGCAGAGGGTCATTGGCACGAAGCCAGGCGAACGCTTCGTGCGGATGCCCGATGCGGCCATAGATCTCGGGAGCAATCACGTCGTCATCGTGGAATGCGTAGCCGGCGTTCATTCGGGGCCTCCCAGCTGCAGAGTCCGCGCGAGGCGGGTTCATGTTTTGTGATGGGTCACGTTAGCGGTGCGGGAACCTGATCGCAATCGGGTTAGGGCGTGGTAGCGGGCGCTCGATCCGGCCAAGTTTCAGGCGGTCGCGTCGATGCGGTATACGGTGCTCGCGGTCGCGCTGAAGAGCGCGATCTTTTCGCTCGGCGAGGCGTGTGTCGTGATGCGTTTGAAGGCGTTCCACAGTACGGGATACGACAACCAGTGCTTGTGCACTGGAAAGTTCGATTCAAACAGGCATCGGGCAGCGCCGAACGCCTCGATGCAGGGCTCGATCCACGGACGCCAGGCAGTGGCGACGGCGGTCGAATCGGGTGGTCGGCGGGATGCGCCCGGGGCGCGTTCGAACCGCGCCGGCAGTGCTCCGAGCTTCACGAACACGTTCGGACGTTGCGCCAAATCGCGCAGATCTCGGCTCCAGGCAGCATGCACGGCCTCGGTCTGTCCGCGATAGCGTCCGCCGAGGATCGGCGTACCGCAGTGATCAAGCACGATCCGCAAATTCGGAAACGCGTCGGCGATGGCGGCGAGCTCGGGTAGCTGCGGATGGTAGAGCCAGCAGTCGAGCACCAGGTCGCGACGTTCAAGTTCCGCGATCCCGCGACGCACGTCAGCCCGACCGAGATATTCCGCATGGGGAACCGTCCGATGCAGCGATGCATCGGCATCGAAACAGACCGATGCGCGAATGCCACGCAGCCGCCCGTCGGCCGCGTTCGTCAGTGCGTCAAGGACAGGACCTACAGCGTCGCCGAGCGACAGATCCGCGGCGCCGACCGCTGCGCGACAGACGCCCGCGGTGCCAAACGCGCCGGCATCGCTCATGGCTCCGATGCCGGCGACGAACGTCATCTCGCCGACGGGCTTGAGTTCAGGTGCGCCCATTGTTCGGTACATGGCGTGGCACTCGGCGAAGACTGTTGCCACGACGCGGTGTCCGGCGCCGAGGTCCGCCGCAAACTCACGCAGCAGATACGGGCTATCACCCCGAATCCACAGGTGGTGATGGGCATCGATGATCGGTAGATCGGGTTCGAGTACGCTTTCCTCGTGGCTCGCAAGCCACACATCGTGTTCGCCTCCGCGGTAATCGAAGCGGTTGCTCATGGATGGGATGGGTGCAGTTCGGCGAGGAATTCGAGCAGCAGTGTGTTGGTTTCGGCGGCACGTTCCTGCTGGGTCCAGTGACCGCACCCCGGCAGGATCACCGCCCGTGTCAGTTTCGGTAGCGTTGCTGGGAACCGTTCTATCGCGGGCTGCCCCCAGATGGTCGGACCGTCACGATCGCCGCCGATAAAGAGCGCGGGAATGGTGATCGGCTGTCCGGCGAAGCCGGCGAGATCGTCATAGTCCCGTTCCACGTTGCGGTAGCGGCACAAGGGACCAAAGAAACCTGAATACTCGAATTCGCGCGCGTACACGTCGAGATCAACTTCGGAGAGCCATGGGGGCATGGCATCGGGAAACACGAACTGGTCACCGAGCTTGCGCCCCCGCGGCACGATGGAAATATTCGGACCGTCGCGCACATCGCCCGACGCGCACCAGTAGAAACCCAGCAGCCAGCGTCTGACATCCGCTTCGATTTCGCTCTCGGCACGACCGGGCGTCTGGAAGTACTCGATATAGAACTCGTCGTCCCCCGCCATTGCACGCATGCGCTCGAGCGGCCGACCGGCGCGCGTGGGCGGTGCGTAGGGCACTGAAAGACCAGCCACACCGCGCAGCAGATCCGGGCGCAGAAGGGCTGTATTCCAAGCGATGGGCGCGCCCCAGTCGTGACCAACCAGCGTGACGTCGTCGCTCTCAAGCACTCGAATCAATCCGACCACGTCGGCCACCAGCCGCACCATGCGATAGTCCTCGACCGCAGGCGGCTTGGAGGAGCGTCCGTAACCACGCACGTCCATCGCCACGGCGCGGTAGCCAGCGGCTGCGAGCGCGGGCAGCTGATGGCGCCATGAGTACCAGGATTCGGGAAAGCCGTGGATCATCAGTACGACTGGACCGGTGCCGCATTCCACCCAATGGATGCGAGCCTCACCGACGTCGGCACTGCGATGCAGAAACGAATGAGTGTCACTCATCATGCGCTGCCTGTTGGTCGGAATACGGGGATCGCCTCCCCGCGTTCGGAGTGTTCGAAATCGACGCTGACCGCCATGCCGACGTGCACTTCTGCGGGCTCGATTCCGACCAGGTTTGTGTTGACGCGCACACCTTCCGCAAGGTCGACCTGCGCCATGATGACCGGCAGCGCGCCGCGGTGTCGCAGGTGATATTCACGGTGTAGCTGACCGTGCGCGTAGACGGTGCCACGACCGGATGCATCGGTCCACTGCAGCGCTGTACTGCCGCAGTGCTGGCAACGCCGGCGTACGGGAAACATCCATTCTTTGCAGTCGTCACAACGCTGCAGTTTGAGCACACCGGCACGTGCCCCATCGAAGAACGGTCGGTTGCTGTCGTCCGGTTCGGGCAACCAGCGGGTGGGTTCTGTCATCGTGGAGTCCTCGGCGTCGATACGGTCACAGTCGATACGGTCCCAGTCGATACGGTCACAATGGGCGCTGGTTCAGGCTGCGTGCGGCGACAGCACCAGCGTGGAGTGGTAGTTCAGCACGCCGCCGTTCCCTGACACCAGGATCACGTCGTTACGCTGCTGGCGTTCGCCGCCGTGCCCGCGACCCTGAATCACGGCTTCGGTGATCGGGGTCATGCCCCACATGTAGAACGACGAGAGTTCGCCGCCGCCGGTGTTGGTAGGTAAAGACCCGCCGGGTGCCAGCTTGCCGTCCGCCACGAACGGTCCGCCCTCGCCTTTGGCGCAGAAACCGTAGTCCTCAAGGGTGGCAAGCACGGTATAGGTGTAGCAGTCGTAGATCTGACACTGGGTCACGTCGTCGCGGCTGACTCCGGCCATGGCGAGGGCTCGGGGGCCGGCTTTGGCAGCCGGGGTGTGGACCAGCGTGTCAGTGCCGGCAAGGCCGGCATCATGCTGATGTGCTTGCGCGAACCCGCGCACATAGACCGCGGGCTGACGCAGGTCGCGCGCCCGTTCTGGTGTCGTGACAATGACGGCCACGCCTCCGTTCGAGACAAGGCAGCAGTCGAGAATATGGAAGGGTTCCACGACCCAGGGCGACGCGTGGTACCCAGCGAGATCCAGCGGCTCGCGCTTGGTCGCGCGCGGATTCATCGCGGCCCAGCGGCGTTGCCCGATCGCGACCGCGCCGAGCTGATCCTGGGTGGTACCGTAGAGGTCCATGTGCCGCCGGGCGCCCAGCGCGTACATCGGCAGCGCGCCCATGAAACCGTACACGGGATACAGTCCGCTCATCGCGTTGCGGCGCGCTCCGCCGGCATAGGCATCGCCGGTGCGCACGCCTTCTTTCAGCGGGTCGTCCGCGAAGACGCAGCAAATGGTGTTGGCGAGACCGTTGGCGACGGCCATGGCGGCGTACTGGATCATCTGACCGGCGGAGGAGCCATAGCCCTGCATGAAGGTCAGCACGTTGAGCTCGCGCAGCCCGAGCGTAATGTGCAGCGGTATGCTGACTCCGTTGGTGACGCCGGCGTTGATCAGCAGTCCGTCCAGTTCGGATTTTGGCAGTCCGGCATCCTCGAGTGCCAGGTAGACCGCCTCCGCCGCCAGGTCCTCGGCATCCCGATAGACCCGGCCCATCGCGGTAATGCCAAGGCCGCAGATCGCGGCGGCGCCGTTCATCGGATGTGCCATCGTTTTCTCTCCCGTTCCCTCGGGCACGAGCATAGCGCACCCGTCACCCAGCGCGGGAGGTGCGGGGCGGAGACTGGTTTGCAAAGGGCGCACGCGCCGCCTAGTGTGGCGTCTTGGCAGGGGAGGAAGCATCCATGGCGGCGGCGCTCGACGGACAGCACGCGTTCATCACCGGCGGTGGCAGCGGTATTGGTCTTGCCTGTGCGCGGGCCTTTCTCGCAGCGGGCGCGCGCGTCTCGCTGATGGGGCGCTCGCTGGAACGACTCGAGCGTGCCCAGGCCGAGCTCGCGGCGCTCGGTGCCGTGCATGTCTGTGCCGGCGATGTTGGCGAGGAAGCGGAGGTCGAGGCCGCGCTCGCGAGCTTGAATGACGTGGCGCCGATCACCATTGCCGTGGCTAACGCGGGCACTGGCGGACTTGCGCCGCTGACCGTCACGACGGATGCCGACTGGCAGCGCATACTGCAGACCAATCTTTCCGGAACCTTCTACACCTTCAAGCACGCGGCGGTTCATATTGCGCGGGCGGGCGGTGGCGCCATGTGCGCGATTTCCTCTATTGCGGGTGTGCGCACGCACCGCTTCATGCACGCTTATGCCGCCAGCAAGGCGGCGATCGACATGCTGGTCCGCACCTCGGCTGACGAGCTGGGCGCGGCGGGTGTGCGGGTGAACAGCGTGTGTCCGGGTCTTGTCGATACCGAAATCGCGGCGGGGCTATTTGCGACCGACGCGGTGCTCAAGGACTATCTCGATTGCATGCCGGTGCGGCGCACCGGTGTGCCCGCTGATATCGGTCATGCGGTGCGTTTCCTGTGCGGGCCTGAAAGCAGCTGGATTACCGGTGTATCGCTCTCGGTTGATGGCGGACATCACCTGCGGCGCGGGCCGAACTATGAACCATTCATTCGTCCGCTCTTTGGCGACGATCTGGCGGAGGGAAGACTATGAGACTCACGACCCTGTCACGCTCCATTGCAGGCAAGGTAGCGATCGTCACCGGAGCGGCGAGCGGCATGGGCGCCGCCACGGCGAAACTCTTTGCGGACGAGGGCGCGCGCGTAGCCGCGCTTGACGTGAATGCAGAGCCTCTCGCCGCGGTCACCGATGAGATCACGGCGGCCGGTGGCGAGGTCCGTGGGTGGACCTGTGATCTCGGTGATCGCGCGGCGATCGATCGCGTGTTTGGTGAAATCGGGGCGCACTTTGGCGCCATCGACATTTTGGTCAACAACGCGGGCATCTCGCTGTTCACGCCGATCGACGCGCCGGATTTCGAGGAAAAGTGGGATCGTACGCTAGCGATACTCCTGACGGCGCATACGCGTACGATTCGTGCGGCGCTGCCCTGGCTGAGGCGGGCTTCGCATCCGCGCATCGTGAACATCGCGTCGACCGAGGGGCTTGGCGCAACCCGTTTTGGTAGCCCCTATACCGCAGCCAAGACGGGCGTCATCGGGTTGACGCGCTCGCTTGCGGTAGAACTGGGGCCCGAGGGAATCACCGTCAACTGCATCTGCCCAGGCCCCATTCGCACCGGCATGACGGCGGCAATCGCGGAAGACGCGAAGCTTGAATACGCTCGTCGTCGCACGGCGCTGCGCCGCTACGCTGATCCGGAAGAAGTCGCCCAGATGACGCTCTCTCTCGTGTTGCCGGCCGCAAGCTTCACCACCGGCGTAGCGCTGCCCGTGGACGGCGGTTTGACCATTCGCAATGCGTAACGCGAGCGCTTCCGAGTGAGCCCGCGCGCCGGGAGCGTGACCGGGAGGCTCACGTGGTCGATGGTATTTGCCTACGGCGCCCCGGGTATTGGCGCCGGATACATGGGGCTCATGCTGTCGCTCTATGTGATGAAGTTTGCGACCGACGTCCTGCTGATCGCGCCGGCAGTCATGGGTCTCATTTTCAGTGTGTCGCGCATCTGGGATGCCATCTCCGACCCGCTCGCGGGTTACCTGTCAGACCGAACGCGGACATCCTGGGGGCGCCGGCGCATCTGGCTCGCTGCGAGCATCCTGCCGACCGGCTTCACGTTTTACATGGTGTTCGCACCGCCCGCGGAGCTTTCCGGCGCGGCGCTGGAAGGCTGGATGGCGCTCGCGATCATCGGCTTCTATTCAGCTCTGACCATCCTGCTGGTGCCCCATCTGGCGTTGGGCGCTGAACTCTCGAGTGATTACCACGAGCGCAGTCGCCTGTTCGGCATGCGCCACGCGTTTTTCACGTCGGGATCTATTCTTGCGCTGGTGACCTTCTACTTCCTCATACGCGCGGAGCAGGAAGGTGCTGCGGAAGTCCGAGCCCTCGCAGAACAGCTTGGCCTCGGCGCGGCGATCGGGATGATGCTGCTCATCCTGTTCGCAGCCGTGCGCCTGCGCGAGCGGCCCGATTATCAGGGTCGGGTGACGGGCAAACCGTTTCAGGCGTTTGCCGACGTTTGGCGTAACCCCCACGCTCGGCTGCTCGTAGTGGTGACGTTCATTGAAAACGTCGGTAGCGCGGCTATTGGCGTGTTGACGCTTTACGTCGCCCAGTATGTTATCGGAGAACCGCAGTGGGCGCCGTTCGTTATCCTTTGCTACATGGTGCCGTCGACGGTCTCGGTGCCGCTGTGGCTGCCGCTCTCGCGCCGCTTCGGCAAGATCCGGCTGTGGATTTTCTCGATGCTGCTCACGGGGTTTGCCTTTGGTTCGGTGTTTTTGCTGCTTTTCCTAGACAGCGTTGAACTCAAGCTTGGGCTGATCATGGCCGCTGCGGTACTGGCGGGGCTAGCCGCGGGCTGCGGCGGCACGGTGGCGCCGTCAATTCAGGGGGATGTGATCGACTACGATGAGTTGATGACCGGTGAACGCAAGGAGGGGTCGTACTTTGCCGCCTGGAATTTCGTCTTCAAGAGCGCTGCGGGCGTGATGCTGTTGCTGACCGGGTTTGCCCTCGATCTGTCCGGGTTCGTGCCCAATCAGCCGCAGAGCTTCACCGTGCAGGCGACCATCATGACGCTCTATGCGCTGTTTCCGCTAGTCTGTTATTTGGTTGGTGCCTGGCTGTTCAGCAACTTCAGTCTGGACGAGACCGCGCACGCAGAGATCCGCGCAGCGTTGAACGCGCGTGCCGTCAGCGGGTCGACGATGCCCAGCGCCCCTGGAACGGTCGAGACCGCCTTCAGCGACCGGTGAACCGGCCGGGTCGGCGCTCGGCCACTGCGCGAATGCCCTCGCGATGGTCCGCGGTTTGCTGCAGGCGGTATTGCTCGCGAAACTCATGCTCGGTCTGCGTACGTACCGAATTCGCGAGCCCCGCGCGCAGCGTGGCGCGCACGGACTGCACCGCGAGCGGCGCGTTCTCTGCCACTTCGTGAGCCAGCGCGAGCGCGGCTGAGCGTAAGTCCGCCGCCGCGACAAGTTGGTCGGCGAGCCCCCAGGCAAGCGCCGTTGCACCATCGATGCGACGCCCAGTCATGAACAGCAGAGCGGCCCGCTGCATCCCGATGACCCGCGGCAGCGTATGCGTGAGACCGAAACCTGGGTGAAACCCGAGTTTCACGAAGTTGGCAGTGAAGCGCGCGTCTGCCGTGACAATGCGATAGTCAGGGACCAGCGCCAGTCCGAAACCACCCCCGACGGCGGCGCCCTGGATGGCCCCCACGATGGGTTTGCGGCAGTCGAACAAACGGACGGCAGCGGTGTAGAGCGGATTGTTGCTGGGCAGAGCACTCGGCCCCTCGGTCACGGGCGCACTGCGGCGAGCGAAGTTCGCGCCAGCGCAGAAGTGCTTGCCGCGGGCAGCCAGGACGAGGGCGCGGATCTCCGTGTCCTGATCGAGCGTCTCGAAGGTATCGGCAAGTCCTTCGATCAACGCGAGATCGAAGTGATTGTCCGGAGGACGGCATATTTCTACGAGAGCGACGTGCCCGTGGCGTTCGATCTCGATATCCGGCAGGCTCATGGGGCATCCTTGTTTCGTGCTTGGTCTCGCGACCTGGCGACCGGTGAGAGAATTGCAGAGCGCTGGGAGTCTTGTCCATTCAGCGACGAACATGTGCGTCCGTACGTGGCAAACGCCGGGCGCCGGCGAGAAATATAGAAACCTACCCGCGCGGGGACATGCGTATGAACAGGATCGAGGGACTGCATCACTTAGCTATTTCGACAGGCGACATCAAGGCGCAGATCGAGTTCTGCACCGATGTGCTCGGTATGGAGCTGGTCGCCCTGTACTGGATGCATGGTGTGCCGAACACGTGGCATGGCTTCTTGCGACTGAATGACGAAAGCTCCATCGCTTTTGTGCAGAACCCGAAGATTGCCGCGTTGCCACGCACGATCGGCGTATCTCACGCGGGCAACTCGGGTGGCGCGTCTGCGCCGGGGACCATGCAGCACGTGGCGCTGCGCGTTAAAGGGCATGACGAGATCATGGCAATGCGCGACCGGCTGCGTGCGAAGGGCGTACCGGTGCTCGGACCGCTCGATCATGGCATGTGCGAGTCGATCTACTTCGCGGGTCCGGAAAACCTCTGTCTTGAACTCTCCTGGTCGCGGGAACCGATCAATGCCGAGGCGTGGATCGACCCGGAAGTGGTTGCGCTTGCGGGCATCACTGCCGAGGAGCTCGCGCGCTATAAGCGTCCGGCTGACTTTGCCGATCAGGGCGGCAGTGTCGTGCAGCCGGGCCCCGATGCCGCTGGACCGCACATGACCGGGTATCCGCCGGGCGTGTATGAGCGTCTGCTCGCGCTCACGGATGTGGAAATCTCAGCCAACATCGAGAACCGACCGCCGGTGGACGTGGCTGCCCGCGCGTGACTCGGAGCGGTCAGTCGAGGTCCACGCCGACCGGACAATGATCTGATCCTGTGATCTCGGGCCAGATAAACGCGTCCCGCACCCGCGCCGCCGCCTGCGCGCACGCGAACACGTAGTCGATGCGCCAGCCGACGTTCTGCGCGCGGGCGTTGCCCCACTGCCGCCACCACGTGTAGTGCCCGGGTGCATCCGGATGGCGCGCGCGGAACGTGTCTACCCAGCCCGCAGCCTCCCAGCGATCGAGCACGGCACGCTCCTCGGGCAGAAAACCACTCGATCTTGCGTTCGTCTTTGGCCTGGCGAGATCGATGGCGTGATGCGCCGTGTTGTAGTCACCGAGCACGAGCACCGGGCTCTCGGTCCGGGCTCGCTCGATGCGCGCTAACACCGCGTCGTAGAACGCGAGCTTGTAGGGAACGCGGCTGTTATCGCGCTCTTTGCCGCTACCCTTTGGAAAGTAGACGCTGGCGACCTGCACCGTGTCGAAACGCGCCAGGATGAATCGGCCCTCGGTATCGAACTCGGGCACCCCCAACCCGGTGTCTACCTGGCTTGGCGCCTGTCGGGCATAGAGAGCGACGCCGCTGTAACCGGGTCGCTCGGCGGGCGCGAAGAGGGTGTGCCAACCCGCGGGCTCCCGCACGTCGGCAGGCAGCTGATCGGGAAAGGCGCGCACCTCCTGCAGGCAAAGAACGTCTGTGGACATCCGTTCGAGGATTTCGAGAAATCCCTTGCCTGCGCAGGCGCGCAGACCGTTCACATTCCAGGACACGACGCGCATGCGTTCCCTCTCTTTCGGTTAACCTAGTCTCTCGCCCGAACGCACGCGCAGGGCAGTCGAACAACTCAGCCGGGACTCAGTCAGCTCATGCGCATCGGTCTTATTTCCGACACTCACATCCCCGAAGCCCGCGCCGAACTCTGGCCCCAGGTCTTCGAGGCCTTTCGCGGTGTCGACATGATCATGCACGCGGGGGATATCCACGCCTTGTATGTGCTCGACCAGCTCGAAGCCGTTGCACCGATCATTTCGGCCCGTGGCAACGGCGAAGACGGCAGCGGTGGTCGCCCGGTCCAGCCGGAGGACCCGCGGGTAAAGTATGCGTGGCTGCTTGAGATCGAGGGGCTTTGGGTCGGGCTCACGCACTATGTGCCGGTGCCGGAGCGGCCGCCGAATTTTACCCTTGAACGCTGGATCGAACGCTTTTTCCCTGAGCGCCGCCCGGATGTGATCGTGTCCGGGGATACGCATCGAGAATGTATCGCGGAGATCGACGGTATTCTCTGCGTGAATCCGGGTTCGCCTACCTACCCCCACAACTACGATACCCAGTTCGGCACGATCGGATTTCTCGAGATCGAGGGCGGGCTCGCCAGTGCCAGTGTCTGGCAGATCACCGAGCAGGGCATCGAGCCGTTTGACTGGAATGCCATTCCTCCCTGGAAGCGGCGCCGCTGATACGCAGCTCACTCAGATACCCAGATCCTCGAGATTGTAGTCGCGCAGGTCTATGCGGGCTTCCGGTGTCCAGCGGTAACGCGCCTCACGGCCGGCAAACGGGGCGTAGCGATAGCTGGTTTCGGAAGGAAAACGCTGGCGTCTGGCGTCGATGGCATAGCCGATGACACGTGACCGGCGTTCGATGTAGGCATCGTCGTACTCCGCGACCGGATTGTGGATGCCGCCGCTACGCACACCGTGCACGGAAGCTCGGCGATGGAAACCGAAGTTGATGGTGACGCGCGGATCGTCGCTCGTGTTGGCGAATGAGCCGTGCACTGCCTGCCGATTGGTGACAGCGACGTCGCCTGGCGCACAGATGAGTGGCACTGCGTCCGGCAGGCGCTCCGAGCCACAGCGTGCGACGGCTGCTCGAATGTCTACTTTGCCCTGACGGTGCGAGCCCGGCACCACCCAGAGCCCGTTCGCCGCGTTGCAGCCGTAGAGCTGTGCCATGAAATTGAAACCGTGGGTGTCGCCGTCCAGCCTGGACGACTCCCAGTGGGTCCAGCCGTCCTGGTGCCAGGCGACCGAGCCGCCAAGACGCGGGTGCTTGATCCACACCGCCTCGTTGAACGGGGTGAAATCAGGACCGTTCACAGCCTCGGCGAAACGCAGCAAGTCCGGGTGGCCGTAGAGCCTGAGACAGGCATCGGAGAATTGCAGGGATCCGAGCACCAGCTGCACGACATGGGTTGGCGCGCCGTCAGGCGCACCCGGCTCGACCATCTTCACCGGGTGGCGACCGTGGGCGAACCCAGTGCCCCCCAACGGGTCAGAGAGCGGTCTAACCCAGCTGAGGTTAGCGCCCCGACATCCGACGCCGAGCGCCGTTCGGCCCTGCCGGTCGACGAGCGCACCCTTGTGCACGGGTGCGCGCTCGAGTAATTCGATGACGTCCGCCTCGATATCCGCGAGTTCGTCCGCATCGATCAGTCGCGAAAACACGTAAAACCCGTATTCGCGATAGGCTTCGAGGATGTGGCTCGCGACGCGCCCACTGGCATCGAAGAGCAATGGACCGCGGTTGGGCAGCGCGAGCGCGCGTGCGGTGCCGTCCTCACGGTAGGCACGCATGGCGTCCTCTGCCGGGCCGTAATCCACCTTGGGAACATCGAAACGCGGTAGTCGGCTCATGCGGATACCCTCCCCAGGGAATCGGTCGACGGATTCTGGCATACCGGGGTGAGCGACGTCAGCGCGTCTGCTTCGTGCCCTCGTTTCCGCTCAAAGCCGGGTCGCTTAGAGACGAGAGAGCGCCCGCGGCGCTCGAATATGATAAGAAGCGCGGTCTTCCGGCGGGGCTGATGAGTGCAGCATTGGGGTCTCTGGTTCGATTGGGGTCGTCGCGCGCTTTGGGCGGTGAGGGTCGTCGGTTTCCTGCTTGCGGGGTGGCTGGCAGTGGCGACCGTCGCCGTCGCCAGGGACGCCGGCAGTGACCAAGCGCCGCTCGGACGACTGGGCGATGCCGTTGTGCCCCTGCGCTATGCGCTGCAGCTGACGATTGATCCCAGGCGCGATTCGTTTTCAGGCATTGCGCGTATCGACGTAGACATTCGCGCGCCGGCGCTCCGGTTCTGGATGCATGGAGCGGATCTCGATGTCGCCGCGGTCACCCTGACCACGGGGGGGGGGCGCCGCATCGCGGCGCGCTATCGGCAGGTTGATCCGTCCGGTGTGGCGAGCATCGATCTGGACCACCTGCCCGATTTGGGCCCGGCTCGCCTCGAGATCCGTTATCGCGCGGACTTTAGTGATACGCCTGAAGGTCTCTATCGCGTTCGGACCGGCGGCAATGCCTACGCGTTCTCGCATTTCCAGGCGTCTGCCGCGCGTCGCGTGTTTCCGTCCTTCGACGAGCCTGCCTTCAAAGTACCCTTCGAGATCGAGGTCATCGCGCCGCTCGGGCATCACGTCATTACGGCGACCGCCGAGACCGAAGTGAGTGCGACGCGTGCGTCGGGACGAGCCCCTATGCAGCGCTGGCGGTTCACGCCGACGCTGCCGATGCCCACGTATCTGCTTGCTTTTGCCATCGGCCCATTCGACGTGGTGACGGTAGCGCCGCTGCCGGCGAATGCGGTACGTGCCTGGTCAGTGCCGATGCGCGGCGTGGCGGTGAAGGGGCGCGGAGGAGAGCTGGCGACGGCGTTGGGACAGACCAAGCCGTTAGTCGAGGCGATCGAGGCGTATCTTGATCTGCCGTTGCCGGTTTCGAAGCTGGATCTGATCGCTGTTCCGGATTTTGCTGCCGGCGCCATGGAGAATGTGGGTGCGATCACCTACCGCGAGGACACCCTGCTGATCGGCAGGGAACCCGCCGGTGTCGCGATGCGCCGCTTTGTTTCAGTCCACGCGCATGAACTTGCGCATCAGTGGTTCGGCAACTGGGTGAGCCCGCGCTGGTGGGATGATCTTTGGCTGAACGAGGCCTTTGCCAGTTGGCTCGGCGCCCGGACTGCGCACCGTGTTTTCCCAGGCCTGGGATTGGATACCGATACGCTTGATGCGGCGCTGGCCGCGATGGTCGACGATGATCTCCCGAGCGCGCGGCGCGTGCGTCAGCCTGTTGAAACGCCGCATGATGTCGCGAACGCATTCGACAGCATTACCTACTCCAAAGGCGCTGCGGTTTTGCGGATGTTTGAGCACTGGGTGGGCGAAGACCGGTTTCGAGCGGCGCTTCGGTCGTATGTGGGACGCTTTGCAGGTGATGTGGCTGATTCGGAGGATTTCATCGTTACGCTCGAACGTTTCACCCAAGAGCCCGGTGTGCGCGCCATGATCGCCAGTTTTCTCGATCAGCCGGGCACGCCGTTGATCGAGACCCGGATCGGCTGCTCGAACGGTCGCGCGGAAGCGCAACTGCGGCAGAGACGGTCGCTGCCGCTGGGCGCTAAGTTCAAGATCGGCGCGCTCTGGGATGTTCCAGTCTGCTTGCGCTACCCCACCGACGATGGTCGGACAGCGACCCGCTGCGAGCGCGTCCACAAGCGGTCTCACGTTGTGCCGTTGTCGGGTGCCGCGTGTCCAAGTTGGATCATGCCGAATGCCGATGCCACGGGGTATTACCGTTTTGCGTTCGATGCTGAGGGTTGGCGCGCAGCGTTCGAACATCTGGATGCCTTTACCCCGGCCGAGGCGCGCATGCTGTTTGCGTCATTGTCCTCGGGCTTTCGCGCCGGTGAGGTGAGTGTAGCCTCGCTCCTGAGCGGTATTCGCCGCGCCGCTGAACACCCTGATTGGGAGGTTTCTACGGCGCAGTTGGGTAACCTGATCCGGTTCAAAGCGTTTTATGCGGATGCATCGCCCGCGCGGGCGGCACTGGAGCGTCTGATCGTCGAGCTTTACCACGAGCGCCTGCAGGCGCTGGGTATCGGAGCCAAACCCAAGGAACCTGAGGAGGTGGCGCTTAACCGTCGCGTCTTGGCGCGGGCAGTGACGCTGTACGGTGCGGATCCCCATTGGCGCGAGCGGTTACGCCCCTTTGCGAGTCGTTATCTTGCGTCACCCACACGCTATCCGCGCGGCATTGATCCGGAGCTCTTGGAAATCGCGCTGGCAGTCGAACTGGCTAACGCAGATTCGGTAACGTTCGATGCGCAGGCAGCAGCGGTGCTCGTCAGCGATGATCCGCAGTTTCGACGGCGGATGCTCGGCGCGCTGGCGATGGGGGCGACGTCCGATCGTGCACCGACTTTGTTTGCGTTGCTGAAAGCACAGGATCTGCATGATCAAGAGGCCGTGCGTCTGGTTCGGCGCATGGCGAGCAACCCGGCGCTTGACGATGCGCTCTGGGACTGGATGGGCGAGCCTGCGAACCTGGATACGCTGCTCACACGATTTCCCGAACGCCGCCGCGGCAGTGTTATCGGATTAGCGGCGGTTGCGTGTGACCAGGATCGCGCTCGCGCCTTGGGCGCTCGCTTCGCCACGCGGGTCGACGCCTGGCCGGGTGGGCCGCGAGCGCTGCGGCAGGCTCAGGAGGCCGTCCAGCGCTGCGCCGCGCTGCGCGGTCGTTATCAGCGCTCGCTTGCGAAGGCGCTCGGCGCGGACGGGTAGGACAGGGATCATGGGAGTGCGCTACTGTCCGACGCGCGCGATCAGGTCAGAGTGACTGAAAAGGAACCGCAACATGGCAACGTATCAATCGGATCAGCCAATCCTGGTCGTCGGCGCGGGCTTCGCCGGTGCAACGGTGGCTCGGGAGTTGGCAGAGGCAGGGCATCGTGTTGAGGTGATCGATCGCCGCCCGCACATCGCGGGCAACGCGTACGACGAAGTCAATACGCTTGGTATTCGCGTACATCGCTATGGTCCGCACATTTTTCACACCAACAACGAGCGTGTGGTGCAATGGCTGTCGCGCTTCACCGATTGGATACCCTATCGCCATCGGGTAAAAGCCGCGCTTGCAGATGGTCGCCTGGTTACCCTGCCGGTGAACCGGGAGACGCGAGATATCGTTGGTGAAGCCAATGTGCTCGACACCTTCTTTCGACCGTATACGCGCAAGATGTGGGGCGTGGAACTCGAGGCGTTGAGCCCGGACATCCTGAACCGCGTGCCGGTGCGCGATGATCTGAACGAAGACTATTTTCCCGGCGACGCGTTCCAGGCGATGCCGACACAGGGGTACACCGCGCTCGTGGGGCGAATACTCGATCACCCGGGTATCCGCGTTACCCTCGAGACGGCGTTTTCCCGCGCGCTCGCACGTGATTACGCCCATGTGTTCAACTCCATGCCAATCGACGAGTACCACGAATTTGTGCTGGGCGAACTGCCGTACCGCTCGATTCGCTTCCATACCATCGATTTTCCGACGTCACGCCTGTACCCGGTGTCGGTCGTCAATTTCACTCATACGGGACCGCACACGCGGGTGACGGAGTGGCGCAATTTTCCGGGTCATGGTGAGCACCACGCGTTCACGACGCTCACGTTCGAAGAACCGTGCGATTACCGTGATAACCAGCGGGAGCGCTTCTACCCGGTGAAGGATCTCGCCGGCGCCAATCGCGATGTTTATCAGCGTTATGCAGCGCTACCAGCGCCGAGGACGACGTTCATCGGGCGCTGCGGTCTATATGCCTATCTCGATATGCATCAGGCGATTTCAAGCGCGCTCGCGGCCGCTCGGCGCTACCTCGGCCGAGACACTGACGGGCTCGACGGCTGACAGGCAGGGCATAGGTAGAGCCGGCGTGTTCCGACTTCGATCCGTTCGATTGTCGTGCCGCAGGCGTGACATGGCTCACCCGCCCGGTCGAAGACCGCGAAGCGCCAATGGCGCCGCGTGAGTCCTTGACGCTTGAGGCGCGTGACCCATGACTCGCGATTAGTGACCCCTGCCGTCGCGTAGGCGCGCTGGCTGATGGCGAGCGTGGCGCGGGCGAGGGCCCCGGTCTCGGCCCGGGTGAGGAGACGAGGCTTAAGCGCGGGATGTAAGCCCGCCGCAAAGAGAATCTCGCTGCGCAGATAGTTGCCAATCCCTGCGATGAAATGCTGGTCGAGATACAGCGCGCCGAGCGAGCGTCCGGCGTAATCGGGCGCCTGTAGGCGCGCCGCCACCTCGCGCCAGACGAGCCCGGGTGACAACACGTCGGGTCCGAGACGTGCCAGCGGAGGAAATACGGCGAGGCTGTCCGGGTCGAGCAGTTCGATGCTTGAGGCGCTCATGAGTAAGGCGCTATGGGTCTCGGTGTGCAGCCCCACGCGAAGGGATCGGTTGGTCGCGGGCGGCCGATCGCGTCGGCAGACGTACCATTTGCCGTAGAGCTGGTTGTGCGAATAGAGCGTTCGACCGTCACTGAAGTGAGTCAGCAGCGCTTTGCCGCGGGTATCGATACCGGTGACGGTCGTGCCAATCAGACCCTCCGCGAAGGGCAGCAGGTGGGGCAGCGTGAGCTCCACGTGCGCGAGCGTGCGTCCGAGCAGCACGCGCTCGATGCGATCAGCCTCGCGACGTATTTCGGGACCTTCAGGCATGGGCCAGGCTCTGCAGTGAGAGCCTAAACGTAGAGCAAGGCCTGTGAAGGACAGAGCGCGAGGCAGCTTGACTCAATTGTTCGGCGCCCTAATATTACCCGGGTTAAAAATAGAGTGAATGTCCATCATGACCATAGCGCCGTGTGAGAGCCCGATCACCTGGATCGCGTTTGACGGTGATCAACGGCTTGCGATCGGGACGCCACAGCAGGTGGCTGAGGGCGTATGGCGTTACCTCAGAGCGAATCCTCATGGTCAGCCGCTCGCTTTTGATGCGGCGACGAGTTACCCGGTCGAGATGGACCTTCGCGGTTCGCTTGCGGAGGTGCTCGCGCGACTGCCCGTTGCGGATAGACCGGCGGCTGAAACCGAGCCGTCTGCCGAGCCTGCCGGCGCAGCAGGTCCCCGGGGGCGTGGTCGTCCGCGGCTGGGCGTGGTCCCGCGCGAGGTCACACTGCTGCCGCGGCATTGGGACTGGCTTGCCGGTCAACCGGGTGGCGCCTCGGTCGCGCTACGGAAGCTGGTTGAAAGTGCGCTTCGTGAATACCGCGATCGGGATGCGCGCCGCCTGGGTCAAGAGGCGCTGTATCGCTTCATGAGCGTGATCGCGGGTAACGCACCGGGGTTTGAAGCCGCGACACGCGCCGTGTTTGCCGGTGATCGAGCCTCGTTTGAGGAAACGCTCGCGCTCTGGCCGCCGGACGTGCGGGAACATTGCTTGGCGCTGTCATCGGGTGCCTTTGCCGGATCGGTTTGAGTAACCGAGTCGGCCAACAAGGCAAAGGGTCGGGATGAAAACGGGGATCGGCAGTGAAAGGCCTCTGCCGATCCCGAGAGAGCAGGCGGGCGCCAGCGCCCGCCCGTTGGGACCACGATCAGCCGATGACGAAGTCGGCTTCCGTGACCGTGCCGGTGACGCCAACCAGCGTAGCGATCAAGACCGCTGCGCCGGCGCCGGAGCCATCCGCGTCGTAGGACAACTGACCGTTGGCCGAGTTATAGATGATGTAGTCATCTGCATCGACCGCGGCAGCACCCACGCGGAAGTTGGCGGCGGCAAGCGTGCTACCGACCGCACCGGTCAGCGCCGTGAACACCGACTGGTTGAGCTGAATCGTGTCGTCTGCGACCACGAAACCGTTCACCGTGTCGTCGTTTCCGGTGCCGAGCACGTCGAACACGAAGGTGTCGAGACCCGCTCCGCCGATCAGGGTATCCAGTCCAAGACCGCCGATGAGGGTGTCGTTTCCGGCACCGCCATCCAGTCTGTCGTCACCGGCACCACCTTCGAGTCGGTTGGCCGCGTTCGAGCCGCCCAGGTTGTCGTTGAACTCGCTGCCGATCAGGTTCTCGACATTACGAATACGCTCCCGTCCGCCCCCACCCGTCGTTTGGGTTCGCTCTGAAGCCAGAGTGAGGGTGATGCCGGATGTCGCACCCGTCGCGTAGGAGACGGTGTCGATACCCGCGCCGCCGTCGTAACGGTCGTCGCCCGCGCCGCCAATGAGCAGGTCGTCGCCGGCCCCGCCGTTCAGCGTGTCGTTACCATCACCGCCATCCAACTGGTCGTTGCCTGCGTTACCGGAGAGCGAGTCGTTGCCACCAAGCCCCTGCACGTTGTCATCGCCGGTCGTGCCGGCGTAGACATCGGCCCCGGCCGTCAGCGTGATGACGTTGGTCGGCAGGATGATGCTGTGCAGCGTATCGGCGAACTGGATGTTCTCGATGCTGCTCAGCTGGTCGGTTCCCTCTGCACCGGTGACCGTGGTCACACCGGTAGCCGCGTTGGTGGTCACCGTGTAGTCGGCGATATTGCCGGCATACACAGCGGTGTCCGTGCCAGCGCCACCGTTCAAGGTGTCGTCACCCAGACCTCCGTCCAGCACGTTGTTCGCGCCGTTGCCCGTGATCGTGTTCGCGAGCGCGTTGCCGGTGCCGTTGATCGCTGTGTTGCCGGTGAGCGTCAGGTTCTCGACCTCGGCTCCCAGCGCGTAGCTGATACTCGACTGCACGGTATCAGTGCCGCCCGCCGCCGCTTCGATCACTTGATCACCCGCGGCGTCGACCACATACGTGTCGTCGCCTGCGCCGCCCGTCATCGTGTCCGCGCCGGCGCCGCCGTTGAGGGTGTCGTTGCCATCACCGCCATCGAGCTGATCGTTACCGTCCGCGCCGTTCAGGGTGTCGTTACCACCGAGACCAAACACGATGTCGTCGCCTGCAGAGCCGTTGTAGGTATATGCACCCGCCGTCAGGTAGACCGGAAGTGAGACGACCTGGTCACTGAAGCGCAGTCGTTCCACCGCGGTCAGCGTGTCCGTGCCATCGCCTCCCACCCGTGAGTCCACCACGGTCGTGACGCCCGTTGCGCTATCGGTGGTGACCGTGTAGCTCGCGAGTGCGCCGGAGAAGACTGCGGTATCGGTGCCCGCGCCGCCGTCGATGGTGTCCGTGCCCGCGCCGCCGGTCAGCGTGTCATCACCGTCACCGCCATTGATGGTGTCGTTGTCCGCGCCGCCGTCGAGGTCGTCGTTGCCCGCATTGCCGTTGATGATGTCGTCCCCACCGAGGCCCTGATAGGTATCGTTGTTGGCGGTTCCGTTGTAGACATCCGCGACAGCCGAACCGATGTTGGGAATGTCGATGGTGCCGTCCGCGAAGCGCAGCTGCTCGATCAACGAAAGCCGATCGACCTCCCCGCTCTGGTGCGTGACGAAAATCACGGTCCGGGTGCCGGTTCCGCTGCGAGAGATCGTGTACTCGCTGCGATTGCCGCTGAATACGGCAGTGTCGGTGCCGGCACCGCCGTTCAGAGCGTCATCGCCTGTCCCGCCCACCAGGATATCGTTGCCGCCAGCGCCGTTCAGGGTGTCGTTACCGGCGCCACCTTCGATGATGTTGACGCCGCCGTTGCCCGTCAGGGTGTCAGCAAAACCGCTACCACGCAGGTTCTCGAAGTTCGAGACCCGGTCCGTGCCTGCGCCGATCGTGTTTTGCGCGGCGGTGAGCGCGAGATTCACGGTCACACCGGCGATCGAACGCTCATAAGACAGCGTGTCGTTGCCGCCAGCGCCGTTCATGACATCGTTGCCGAGCCCGCCTTCCATGACGTTGGCGCCGGCACTGCCCGTCAGGTTGTCATCGAAGGCGGAGCCAACGATGTTCTCGAAGCTGGTCAGATCATCGACACCCGCGCCCACGGTGTCCTGTGGACCATTGAGGGCCAAGTTCACCGTCACGCCGGCGGTCGAACTGGCGTAGGACACGGTATCGGAGCCGCCTGCACCGTCGAGCGTGTCTGCGCCGAGTCCGGTGCCACCGTCGATGTAGTCGTCCGCACCGCTGCCGGTGATCTCATCGTCGAATACCGAGCCGATGATGCCTTCGATGCTGACCAGGGTATCGGTGCCTGCGCCGACGGTATCCTGTGCGGTGGCCAGCGCCAAGGCGATGACCACGCCCGCTGTCGCAGCCACGTAGCTCGCGATGTCGGAGCCTGCGCCGCCGTCCAGTTGGTCGTTGCCAGCGCCGCCCCCGATCACGTCGTCCCCAGCGCCGCCGGCAATGACAAAGCTCATCGGAGTGGTCTGGAACATCGGCAGACCGGTAGCTGCATCGATCACGGGCTGTCCTGTTTCAGGATCGATCGCGGGCACCGGATTGCCGTTTGCATCGGTCACGAACACAGGCAAGCCATCCTGACCTGTCACCACCGCATTGCCGCCGATGATGTGGTCGTCGAAGGCCGTACCGATAACGGATTCAACGGAGAGGAAGCTGTCCGGCAGGTTGGCGCCAGCCACAACCGCGGCTGGTCCAAGGTTGCTCAGGTTGATGTCGATGCCGCGCTGGCGTCCATTCGGTGCGATGCCCAAGCCGCGACTCGCCGAATAGTCGACCGTGTCGAAACCGATGCCGCCATCGATGACTTCGTTCAGACCGAGGTCGCCCGCGTCCATGATGATCAGGTCGTCGCCGTCCCAGCCGACGTAGGAATCGGTACCGGCGCCGCCCAACATGACGTCGTTACCCTCGCCGCCGTCCAGCGCGTCTGCGCCACCGCCACCGTAGAGCGTGTCGTTGCCTGCGCCACCGATAATGACATCGCCGTCGCCGTTCGGGTCCAGGGTCCCGTTCTCGACAGCCCCGCTGTCGCCGTAGACCACGTCGTCGCCGTCGCCACCGTCGACGACGTCGGCGCCATCACCGCCGTAGAGCAGGTCGTTGCCATCTCCACCAAAGACCTGGTCCGCGCCCACCCCGGCGTTGATGGTGTCGGCACCTGCGTCGCCACGGATGAACTCGTCACCTTGCGTGTCGGTGATGACGTCATCGCCGTCGCCGCCATTCAGGAAGTCGTTGCCGTTGCCACCTTCGATGATGTCGTTACCGGCGTCGCCCCAGATGGTGTCGTTGCCACCCATGCCGTTGATGCGTTCGGCGCCGTCGGTACCGCCGATCGTTTCGGAGGCATTGCCTTTGCCGTTCGGGTTTGCAACGCCGCGGGCATCCAGATAGTCGCCGCTGTTGCCGTAGAACGTACCCTGATACCAGCCGGCCCGATCAGCGTTCACCATTTGTGTGGCGGTCGCGAAGGTCGGATGACTGGGGTCGGCCATGTCCACGTAGCTGTCGGCCACCGAGAAGATGTCAGCGTACAGATGTTTGGCGCCCGAATTGCGCATGACGATGTCGGACATCAGCTGACTTTCAATCTCGGCCAGCAAGTTGGTGCCGACCAGCCGGTCAAGATAGTAGAAACGGTCACCGCTCTGCAGCTTGATCATCTGTGTGGCAAAGATGAAGTCGAACGTCGCGCCCAACATGCCGCCCGCGACTTTCTGTTCGGCGAGTCCGCCGATCCAGAGATCGATGTGGTTGTAGTCCGCATTGCCGCCCGTCATGAATAGGGCGTCGTTGGTGGCAGCCGTCGCCGCCTCACGCAGTGCCGTCGCATAGGCGGCGGGGTCGCTGGATTGCAGCGCATCCCAGTCCGCGAGCGTCGGGGCGACGAGGGTCGGATGGACCCCAAACTGCGACAGCACAGCGTCACGTGCATACGCCATCACGAAGTTGACGAGGGATTCCGGGTGCAACAGGTTGAGCGCAAACTCATCCCAACTCGCATACGGCTTGAGTGTCGACAACCCGGTCTGGGTGAAGAGCTGTTGCCGCACCTCGTTCAACGGTGGTACGCCGGTGTCGCGACCGCGGACAATGTTGAGCGCGGCAAGGTCGAGCGGCAATCCGACGAGGTTGTTGCGCAGCGCATCGGTCATCCACTCGTCGATTTCATAACCGACCTGACGACTCATGCCGAGCGCGATCTCTCCAGCAGTCTGGTCGGTGTAAGCGGTCGGGTTCAGAAACGCGTCGAAAAGCAGCACTGAGTTATCGACCCCAGTGGCTTTTCCGGTCACTGGATCGAACGCCAGCATGTCCACGGTTTCGGTCAGCATCGAGTGACCAAAGCGGTACACCGCGTGGGCGAACTCCGCCGCGATTGATGCGTCGAGCGTGATGTCATAGCCGGCGAACGCGTTGATGTTCGGGCTGAACTTGCGCACGAACTCGCCGAAGATCATGTGCTGGTATTCCATTTCGGTGACCAGCTTGGCGGCCTGGAAGAACATTTCGTCGGTCCAGGTGGCGGCGTCGGGGCGCGCGGCCCAGACCCTGCCAAGGGTGTCGGTACCGCCTAACACCATGGCTTTGATGTCGATCAGCATACGGTTGTGTTCCGAGTGGAACACGTCGTGTACTGACGTCAGACCCAGGTTTTCGTTGGCACGACCGTCACCCGCGATGAAGTGCTGGTTGACCAGGTCAGACACCGTACCGGCGTAGCGCACGGTCCCGTTCTCGAACAATTCGGTGATCGTGAGATCGGGGCGGATATCTCCCAGAGCATCCGTGTTGCTCGCTCGGGGGCCGGTGCCGTGTGCCATGTCTTCGAGGAAAGCATGCCCGATACGCGACAGCGTCAGGGTGGGCAGCAGGGCTGCAACGTCGGCGTCCGGGACTGCGGACACCGTGTCCGTCTCCTGGTCGAGCACCAGCACGACGGTGTTCGACGCGATATGGCTGTCTTGCACGTAATAGGTAATGCCGGCCGCGTCTTTTGCGACGAGCCACATATCGCCGTTGACATCAATGGCCGGTGACCCGTTGGCGTTCAGCCAGACCTCGGGAATATCGTTCAGATCGATGTCGTGCAGGGTGACGCCGACGCGCGCGGCGTTCTGTTTGATGTCCCACCAGGTCGCCATGCCGTCTTGAGGGCCACTCAGCGGGTTCACGCCGTCACCGCTCACGAGCCGCCCGGTGATGGCGCCGGTCGCGGTGTATTCCCGGAGAAAGGCGGTGTGGCTCGAGGCAGAACCGTAGGATTGGCTGAGGTCAATGAACGGAGAAATGGTGTTCACGCTTTCGCCGTCGATGGTGTTGGTGCGTGACGCCATCATGAAATTGAAGGGCGAACCCTCCACGTACAGCGGGTCGCCGGGAAGCAGGGGTACCAGCACGACCCCGTCCTTGCCCTTGTGCACGAAGTCGAGACCATGGTCGAAGAACTGTCCCACCAGGGTCATGTAGCCGCTGTAGGGTAGCGGGTTCACCGTTCCGGTGAGCGGGGAGACACGAGCTCCTGCGGGGTTGTACGGATTATCCTGGACAGTCAGTTCCGCCTGCTGTGCTGCGATCACGGGGTCGAGCGAGGTGACGAGACCCACTGCACGCAGAGCGTCGACGCTTTGGTCGGCGACCAGGTTGCTGATGGTACGCGGTGCGGAGTCAACCAGGTTGACGTTTCGCACGGCGTACGAGATCGGGTTGGGCTCAACCACAAAGCTTGGCCCGAAGGGTCCGTTGACGACGGTGAAAGTACCCTCGGCGGTTCCCCAAACAGGTGTTGTGACGCGTGTGAAGAGTTGATCCGCTGCGCCCCAAGTCGGATTGAACAGGTTGTTATTGTCGCCTCGAGGGTCGCGGATGCCGGTCGCATCGATCGGGGTGAGTGGTGTGTTGTTCGGCAGCGTCAACTGCGCAAGCAGGAATTCGATATCCACGGGGGTCAGAGTGATTGCTGTCATGACTATTCCTCACGGTTGCTGGCGTTAGCTTTCCACCCCATCGACGATCGAACCGCTGTCGCCGAGGTGGTGGAGCCGTAGCTCGGTGAGGCTCATATGCAGAAAAGATGCCAAAAAAAGACAATAAATAGTCTTTCTTTAGGTGGCTGATATAGTTAGCTTTTTTGTCTTACTTTCCCGATGGATTGAATCGGGGAAACCTTCAACGCGGCGGCGAGGGGTGGATAGTGTAAAAAAAACGAACAGATACGGCGGTTTTAACGGAATATGTAAAGAATCATTCCAGTGTGCGTACTGGAATCAGGCGCACCTCGCGTTGGCGGCCCTGTTTCACCATGAGAGCAAGCAGCAAAGCCGCGGCGCTCAGGACAACAGCGATCCACCCAAGGGCTGCGACGGGCTGGTTTCCTAGTTGACCAACTTGGTAAACGGTAACGCTGGCAGCATAGGCAACGGTGAACGACCAACCGGCGCTGAACGCGGCCCAGAACGCGCCCTGCTCCTTGAAGATGACCCCGATGGTCGCGACGCAGGGCATGTAGAGCAGCACGAACAGCAAGTAGGAAAAGGCGGCCAGTGCACTTGGGAACCCGTTCCGGAGTGCATCGAGCGTGCTCCGGGCAATGGCCTGTTGCTCAGCCACCGCGGCTTCGTCGGACAGATCGCCGAGATCTAGTCCGAGCGGATCTCCGATCTGGTCAGCGACTGCGCGGAGATTGTCGGGCACGCTGCGGGCAGCCGCTGTCAGCGTATCGCTGAGATCCACCGTTCCGCTGGCGCTGACAGGGGTGTAAAGCGCATCCAGAGTTCCCACCACAACCTCTTTGGCGAAGAACCCGGTGAAGATGCCGACTGTGGCCGGCCAGTTATCCTCGGTAACCCCAAGCGGCGCAAATGCAGGGGTCAGCGCGCGACCGATCTGGGACAGTACCGATTTTTCACTGTTTTGATTCCCGAAAGTGCCATCGGTGCCAATGCTGTTCAGCGTGTTGAGCACGACCACGACCATGACGATGGCTTTTCCTGCACGAACGACGAAGCCTTGCAGTCGTTGCCAGGTTTGCAGCAGCAGACCCTTGAGCGTGGGCAGATGGTATTCCGGCAATTCGAGGACGAACGCGCCTGCAGGCGACTGCAGCAGGTGCTTGCGCACCAGATAGGCGGTCATTACGGCTACCCCGATGCCGATCAGGTAAAGGGCAAAGACGATGTTCTGCCCGTTCACGGGGAAGAACGCCGCCGCGAAGAGGGCATAGACCGTGAGCCGCGCACCGCAGGACATGTAGGGCGCCATGAGCGTCGTGAGAATGCGGTCGGGGCGACTGTCCAGGGTTCGCGTGGCCATCACCGCCGGAACATTACAGCCAAAACCCACGATCAGCGGCACGAACGACTTGCCGGGCAGGCCCAGGCTGCGCAGCAGCCGGTCGACGATAAACGCGATTCGCCCCATGTAGCCGGAGTCCTCGAGCAGTGCCAGGGCGAGAAACAGGGTGCCGATGACCGGAATGAAGGTGCCGACCAGTTGCAACCCGCCGCCGACCCCGTCCGCAAGAATCGTGATTAGCCAGGCGGGGAGCCCGATCTGGGTCATCAGCTGGCGTGGACCTTCTACGAAGAGCACGAGCCCGACGCCGTCGAACAAGTCGATGAAGGCTGAACCGACATTGATGGAAAAGAGGAACGTCAGGTACATGACGACAAGGAAGGTCGGGAATGCCAGCCAGCGGTTCAACACAACGGCGTCGATACGATCGGTCAGGGTTCGGCGCACCGGGGTTTCGCGCAGGCATTCCGCAAGCCAAGCGTCGATTTGCTGATAGCGAGCTTCCGCTTCTGCGGCTGGCGGTCTCGCAACAGGGGGCCCGGTCATCGTAGTCCCGGCGCTTGCTCGGGCATGCGACGTTTGGGCGACGCTCTCGATGGCATCCTTCAAAGCGGTCAATCCGTCTGCCCGAGAGGCAATGATGGGAACGACAGGACAGCCGAGAAGTTGGCCAAGCCGATAGGTATCGATGTGCATCCCGTTTCGATCGGCCACATCGATCATGTTAAGGGCCACAACCAGCGGCAGACCGGTTTCACGTAAAGCAGTGGTCAGAAAGAGTCCGCGCGCGAGGCTCGAGGCGTCGATCACGTTCACGATGACATCAGCGCGCTCGGTGTCCGGTGTGCGGCCAGCGAGATAGTTGCGGGCAATAGCTTCATCCAGCCCGCCACTGCCCTCGTCTAGGCCGTAGGTGCCGGGCAGATCGATGACCTGGAGCGTTCCGCCGCCGTGATGGTAGCGCCCGACTTTGCGTTCCACCGTGACCCCGGGCCAGTTACCGACCTGCTGGCGAGCTCCCGTGAGAGCGTTGAACAGGGTGGTCTTGCCACAGTTGGGATTGCCGATCAGGGCGAGGGTGGTCATTTCCGCGAGAGCTCCAGACAGTTGGCCTCGCTCGGACGGATCACCAGGGAAAAGCCGCGGAAGCGGATTTCTATGGGATCGCCGAGGGGCGCCACGCGTTGCACTTGCAACATCGTTCCCGGCGTTAGACCGAGGCGCTTAAGCTGAGCAGCGTAGGCAGAGGTGTCGCGGTACCCGATCACACGGGCGCGATCGCCGACCCGCAATTCGTCCAGGTTGACGGTCATGGGGCATCACGACTTAAGGGGATGGGTATTTAAATGCAAGATATTCTCATTTGCAAATCGGGTGACCCCGTGAACCCCACGGAAATTCCGCAGCGTCCGTCGCCTGAGTCGAAGCATTCCGAGTGCGACGTCGCGATTGTCGGCGCCGGAATCGCAGGGCTAACCGCGGCGCGCGCGCTTCAGGCAGCGGGGCTGTCTGTGACCGTGCTCGACAAGGGGCGGGGCGTGGGCGGTCGTGTTGCCACGCGGCGTCTGGAGGGCGGTACTTTTGATCATGGCGCCCAGGCGGTAGATGGGTCGACACCGGGTATCTGGGCGGCGCTTGCGGGGAGCCTGCCCGCGGGTGTGCTCGCGCGCTGCGCGGGGCGCTGGATCGGGCGCGCCGGTATGACCAGCATTGCCAAGGCGTTGGCCGATAGGCTTAGGGTGCTTACGGGTACGCGCGTGCTGTCGATCGCTCGGCAAAGTAACGGTTACGAGCTCTCGCTCGAATCCGGTTCAGCCATGAACGCACGTGCCGTGATCGTGACGGCTCCAGTACCCCAAACACTCGAGCTGCTGGGCCTTGGGCAGGTGGACCTCGATCCCGATGACACCCGGTTGTTGTCGCAAATCGAATACGCGCCCTGTCTCGTAGCTCTTGCCGTCCTTGAGCGGGCACCCGCTGCGCGTGAGCCTTGGGTCGAGGTTGCCCATGACGATGTGGCTTTGGTTGCCAACCACGCGGCGCGGGGTGTTTCGGCGATTCCCGCGGTGACGGTGCATGCCACCCCAATGTTCAGCGAAGCGCATTGGGACGCGCCGCGTGAGCAGAGTGCAGCCTCGCTGATGGCTCGAGCCATGCCGTGGATTGATGCGCCGGTCAGCGTGCTTCAGGGGCACGGTTGGCGTTACGCGCGACCCCGCGCCGGGCTCGGGATCGGATGCCTTCCGCTCAAAGGCGCTGGCAATCTGGTCGTCGCGGGCGATGCGTTTACCAGCGGCGATTTGGCGGGCGCTTACCTCTCGGGCTGCGCAGCTGCGGAGGCAGTGCTGAAAAAATTGCTCTAGTTCAACGGATTCGCGCCTGCGCGTCGTCAGAACGATGGCCGCGATCGATGCGCGCCAGTTCTGGAAGCCACCAGCGCAAGGCGATCATGCTCGTGCCAAGGCAGAGCCCGGCCAGGGTCAATGCTTCGTGAATGCCGATGTGCTCAGCGGCACCGCTAATCGGCATGATCGCCACGGGCATGAAGCCGTGGGCCATCATCATGATTGACATCACCCGTCCTCGAATCGCGTCTGGCAGCGCGAGCTGCACGACGCTCATGTTGAGCGAGCCCATCACGGCACCGACGAAGCCGCTGCCTGCTGCGAACACAAGCGCCATGGGCAGCGTGTTGGACAACGCGAAAGCGGTGACGAAGATCGCCCACAGGTAGCCAGCCCAAAACAGCACGCGCCCTTTGCCGGAAAAATCTCCGGCGCGCGCGAGACCGAGGGAGCCCGTGAGTGCACCCACGCCTGCGGCGGTGAGCAGCAAGCCTAGATCGTCTGGGCCTCCGCCGATCACGTCCGCGTTGAAGGCGGGCATGAGAAAGGTCACGGTGAACCCGAAGGTCATCGGCACAAACCCCATCACGATCAAGCCACGTACCAGACGCTCGCGGCGCATATAAGCGAGCCCCTCGCGCAGATCAGCAAGCGCGCTTGTACCTCGGGTTGGCGACTTGCCGCGGTGGTGCATCAGTGAGGTACACAGGATCGAGGCGGCGTATAGCCCTGCGATAATGAAAAACACGATGCCGACGCTGGTACGGGATGTCGTGTCCCCGTGCGCCAGAAACGCGATCAGCGCGCCAGCGATGGCGGGTCCGAGAATTCTCGACAGATTGAACGTGCTGCTCTGGAGCGCCATTGCGTTCACCATGTGCTCGCGGCCAACGATCTCTGGGCCCATGGCCGATCGTGCAGGCATGCTCAATGCGAGCAGAGTGCCGTTGAACAGCCCAAACAGAATGAAGTCACTGAATTCGATGTGGCCGCTGTAGATCATGGCAGCCATCACGGCGGTGGCGCTGGTATTGAGCACCTGTGAAACGATCATTACCGAGCGCTTGTGCACACGGTCGGCGAGCACGCCGCCGATCAGCGAAAACACGACCGACGGCAGCATGAACGACAGCATGACCCAGGTGAGCGCCATGGGTGAGCGTGTCATGTCGTAGATGAGCCAGCCACGGGCAACCATTTGCATCTGCATGGCGAAGTTCGAGCACAGGTTGCCCAGCCAAAGCAGACGAAAGTCTCGGAACGCGAGCGATGCCCACATGCCGGGTATGCGGCTCATGGTGCGCACTCCCTTCGCTCGAGATTGCCGGAGTCTAAGGCGAGTGCGCACAAAGGCAAGGTGGCGGGATGCCGACGAACAGCAATTCCCGCACAAGTATCCGACAGTTCGGTAGCAACCACGGCAGCGATCTCTCCATTACGGTCTATGCTCAGGAAGACCGGCGTTGCGCCATTGCGCGCCGTCCCTCGGAGAGCCACTGAGCGTGACCGATCGCCCGACCACCTTCGCACTTCCCGAGTCTGTGGTGAACCCCACGCTCGACGACGCGATCGAACTATGTCGCGCGGAGCTCGAGCGGCTCAAGGTGAAACTCGAGGTGTACCGCCGCTTGAAGCACCGGCGTCGTGAGCAGCTATTGAAAGTGATTATTGCCCGGATCGATGAACGACAGACCGCACTCGATCAGCTGGAGGCGCTGGTGGTTGCCCGCCGCGATCCGGAGGAACCCATTCACTGAGCCGGTGCTGGCTCGAGCGCCTGGACGACGGCTGCGTCGAAAGAGCGACCATAGACCCGCGCGAGCGTGCTGAGTCCGCCGGGGTTAGCGAGGTTCACCTCCATCAAGTGATGTCCGGCTAGATCGATGGCGGCGTAGCCGATCCCCGCCCGCATAAGTTCCCCATGCACCTCGGATAGCAATGCACACTGCGTTTCACTGAGTGTCACCGGCTCGGCTCGACCTTCCCGACTCAGGTTGGTGCGAAAGTCTTGTCCTGGAAGCCGTAAATAGCTGCCGATGACTGCCCCGCCGGCCACCAGTGTTCGCGTTTCACCGCTGGCGATGGCGGCAACGTAGCGCTGCAGAAGCGCGTAGCGGGTGCCGCTGGCGGTCGCCTCTGCAAGTGCCTTGCGAACCGCAGTGCTCCCTCGTACGCGGACCACGCCCCGCCCGAAACTGCCGGCAGTGGGCTTGACCACCCATTCTCCGTCGTCGGCACAGGCGGCAAGAGTTTCTGGATCGAGCCCGCCGTAGGTTTCCGGCATGTATTCGGACCAGGCATATTTTGCATGCTGGTAGACCAGGGCATGGATCGGCGTGATGAAGAGATGCGGCGGTGCGCGCTGAAGCAGCTGCATGCGATCGAGGAACGTGGCGGCGCGCCCCAACCCGAGCACCCAGACGCGGTCGAAGTCGTCAACCGGAAGATCGGGCCCCGCGAGGACGCGGCCGGCACGCAGATAGATCTGGTCATGATCCCGCACCGTGACTGCCCAACCCGCGGCGCGGAAGGCCGCAGGCAGGCGCTCATGGTTATCGTTATGCGCGAGCGCGGTGGTGCTTGCGAGGAACAGGATTCGGGGCATGCGACTCTCCGCGCGACGTCCTATGATACGACCCCCGGTCGCAAAGCCAGAACGAGTCGTCATGAGCAATCCCATTGTCCTGCCAGACTACTCCCTGCCCCCGAGCGCAGTGCCCATCGTGCACCCCGCGGAACTCGATCCGATGGAGAAAGTGCGCCTGCGCGACGAGATCAAGGCGCTGCTCAAGGCGCACAACGCCGTCCTCATTGCGCATTACTACGTGGAGGCCGATGTACAGGATCTTGCTGAAGAAACCGGCGGGTATGTGGCCGACTCCCTGGAAATGGCACGCTTCGGTCGGGATCACGCCGCAGAGACGCTGGTGGTTGCCGGTGTGCGCTTCATGGGCGAGACCGCCAAGATCCTGTCGCCCGATAAACGGGTGGTGATGGCGACGGTGGAGGCCGAGTGTTCGCTTGATCTCAGCTGTCCACCGGACGCCTTCGAGGCCTTCTGCAAGGCCCATCCTGAGCGCAAGGTGGTCGTGTATGCCAATACCTCAGCCAAGGTAAAGGCGATGGCTGACTGGGTGGTGACCAGCAGCGTGGCGTTGCCGATCGTCGAACGGTTGCATGCTGCAGGCGAAAAAATCCTGTGGGCTCCTGACCGTCATCTCGGTCATTACATCCAGAGCCAGACCGGCGCCGATATGCTGCTCTGGAGTGGTGCCTGCGTGGTGCACGAGGAATTCAAGGCGAAGGCACTCTTTGACCTGAAGGCGATTTACCCCGATGCGGGCGTGCTGGTGCATCCTGAATCTCCCGCTGCCGTGATCGCGATTGCGGATGCGGTAGGGTCGACGTCGCAGATCATCCGCGCCGCTGCAGAGCTTCCGCATCGTGTGTTCATCGTGGCGACGGATCGCGGTTTGTTCCACAAGCTGCGCCAGCGAAACCCCGATAAACGCTTCATCGAGGCGCCCACGGCGGGTGATGGCGCTACCTGTCGCAGCTGCGCGCATTGCCCGTGGATGGCAATGAACGAATTGCGTCAGCTGGCAGAAACGCTGCGCGACGACATGGGCATGGCAGCCAACGAAATCAACGTAGACGCAGAGACAGCGCGTCGCGCCATGGTGCCGCTCAAGCGCATGCTCGACTTCAGACCCTGAGGTTCCCTCAGGAGCGGGCCTCGCGCAGCGCGATGCGAAAGTCATCGAGGCGCTGGTCGAGTCGCGCGAGCAGCTGAGCATTGCGCGTATCCACCAGTCTTCGAGCATATTCGAGATGTTGGATTGCGCGCTCGTAGCTGCCACGCAAAGCAAAAAATTCCGCCCGGGCGCGGTGCACGTTGATGATGTCACCGGCCTGTCCGGACACTTCGGCGAGTTCGTACCACACGTCGATATCCTGGCTGTCGATGCGGGTGTGTTGTTGCAGCACTGTCTGCGCGCGGGTGTAGTCTTGTGCCCGGATCAGTGATTCCGCGTACAGCCGGTTAAGCGTCGTGTTATTTGGGTTCAAGGCGAGCCCCCGCTCAAGCAGAGCCTGCGCTTGCGCTTGTGCATCGGCTTCGATCAGGAGCTCGGCATAGCTTGCGAGCGGCAGAATGCGCTCCGGATTGGTCGAGAAGATCGCGTCACCAATGGCAATGGCTTCGTCGTGGCGCTCGGCACGTGTCAGGGCGAGCGCGAGCCCGTATCGTGCTACCGGGCTGTCCGGGCGTTCTCGGACTCTCTGCTCCCATTCGCGCACTGCGGCGTCCGGTGTTTTTGCGTAGTGCACCTCGACGCGCGCGCGCATCATCCCGTACTCGGGCACGTCAGGGTGGGGCGGTTCCCCGTAGGCTTGCGCCTGCTGCCGCGCATCCGCGATGCGGCGTTCGGACAAAGGGTGTGTCAGCAGAAACTCAGGCGGCCGGCGCGTGAAACGGTACGCCCGCTCCATGCGCTCGAACATACGTGCCATGCCGTTTGGGTCGTAGCCGGCTCGTTCGAGGGTTGTCAGTCCGATGCGGTCAGCCTCGGTTTCCCGGCCTCGGCTGTAACGCAGCTGATTCTGCTGGGAAGCAGCCTGGGCCGCGCTGATGGCGGCAATGCCGGCATCGCCGCCGCCCATGGCACCGACCAAAATGGCTGCGAGCAGCGACGCGACCGCCGGAACAGCCGCCTTCTGCTGCTCTTCGATACCACGCGCGAAGTGTCGCTGTGACAGGTGCGCCAATTCATGCGCCATGACCGAGGTGTACTCGTGAACATCCTCGGCCTGCAGGAACAGGCCCAAGTTGACGCCGACAATACCGCCAGGGGCTGCGAAAGCGTTCAGGTCTTCGCTGTCGATCAGCACCACCTGCAGCTCGCTGTCCCGCAGTTGCGCGTACTGGGCCAGATCGTTCACGTGGGAGACCACCCAGTGCCGCAGGATCGGGTCATCGCGGGTGGGTAATCCTGCGCGCACCTGCTTCATGAACTGTTCGCCGATGGCCCGTTCTAGCGTCGGTGATATCAGGCTTGAGGAGGCGTCGCCGAGCGCGGGTAGATCGTCCGGTGCTGCAGCCCGGGTTGCGGGCGCGAGGAAGGATCCGCCGACTGTGCATGCGATGAGCGCAGTTAGCAGGGTGCGCCTTGGCCGAGGCGCGCGCGCTCGTCGAGGGTCAAGGGTCGGGTGGGACCAGCCCGGGAACAGTCTCTTGGCAGCGTCGTTCGACATGGGAGAATCATACCCGAGCGCGAGTGCACGGCGCGTACTGCGGCGACACGTTCGACGTATGGCGCTGGTCTGCGCTGCGGAAGAGGCTAATGAAGGCAGGCATTGGCGCACGAGAGGTCAGGCGTTAATCTCCTCACGTGAGAGCAAATACCGACGACCCTATGACGGAGCCTGATGCCCAGGTGTTGGATGTTCGGGGCCTCAATTGCCCGATGCCGCTCCTGAAAGCCAAGCTCGCACTCAACGCCCTGCCGGCGCATGGGCTATTGCGGGTGCTGGCTACCGATCCCGGGTCGGTTCGCGACTTCGAGGTGTTCGCGCGCCAGAGTGGGCATGCGCTGCTTGAATCGACGCGGGACGATTCGACCTTTAGTTACCTCCTGCGCAAAAAAGGCGGCTGAGTAGCGCGGTCGGTTCGTCCCGGCCTGGAGCACGCGGTCGCTTGGCGCTCTGCCTGCCCCTCAAGTACCATGGTCGCCGTCCCAGATACGCGTTTCACCAAGGCAGTCGCAGCATGTTCAAGGGCAGCATTGTCGCTCTGGTTACTCCCATGCAACCCGACGGCGCGGTGGACTGGGCGGCGCTGGAGCGGCTCCTCGAATGGCACATCGCTGAGGGCACCCACGGTATCGTGCCGATGGGCACCACCGGCGAATCTGCAACCCTCGACACGGAGGAGCATTTAGCGGTCATCCGCCGCACGGTGGAGATAGTCGCTGGTCGCGTCCCCGTGATTGCTGGCACCGGGTCCAACTCCACCGCCGAGTCGATTGAGCAGACGCTGGCGGCACAGAGCTACGGCGCGGACGCGTGCTTACTTGTGACCCCATACTACAACCGTCCGACCCAGGAAGGCTTGTACCAGCATTACAAGGCGATTGCCGCGGTAACTGATATTCCGCTCGTGCTGTACAACGTGCCACCACGTACGGCGTGTGATCTAAAACCCGAGACCATCGGCCGGCTGGCGGAGTTACCGCGTATTGTGGGAATTAAGGAAGCTTCAGGCGACGCGGCGCGCGTGACCGCCATTCGCGCGTGCACACCGGCTGAGTTTTTCGTGCTTTCGGGAGAAGACGCGCTGACGCTCAAAATGATGCAGCTTGGTGCCACGGGTACGATTTCCGTCACCGCCAACGTGTTGCCGCGATTGATGGCCGAGTTCTGCGAAGCAGCGTTGAACGGAGACGACGCCCTGGCAGCCAGGCTCGATGCCCGCTTGCAACCTGTTCACCAGATTCTGTTCTGCGAGACGAGCCCCTCGCCGACCAAGTGGGCGTTACACCTCATGGGGCGTATCGACCGAGGTATTCGTCTGCCGCTACTCGAATTGTCGCAGCCGCATCGGGCTGAACTTCAAGCTCGACTCGAAGCTGTGGGAGCCCTGTGATGCGCCGTGTTGCTCTGTGTGCCTGTTCCGTTGTGCTCGCTGGCTGCTCTTGGTTCACCGATGACAAAGGTCTCATCGTTGACCGCAACAAGGAGTATCTGAAGGCTCAGGAGGCGTCAGCGCTGGTCATTCCGGAATCACTCGAGAGCGATCGCATACAGGACTTTGCGCCAATCCCCGTCATTCCGGCGCCGCTCAATCCGGAGTATTTCCCAAGCGAGCCGCCGCGCCCGGATGCGATCCACGGCAACGATTCGCGTGATGAGGTCCGAATTCAGCGTCTTGGCAATCGCGCGTGGCTCGCCATCCCCGAGGATCCGACGACGGTGTGGCCCAAGGTCAAGCAGTTCCTCGCCGAAAATGCTGTTCCGCTTGCGCTGGAAATGCCCCCGGAGGGGCGTTTGGACAGCGCTTGGCTCGAGATCAAGAACCAGCCCTACAGAGACATCGTTCGCTCCGTCATTCGTGACGGCAAGGACAAGGCCAAGCTTGAGGGCGGCGAGGACCGAATTCGCCTGCGGGTCGAGCCCGGTCTGCGCGAACGCACAAGTGAAGTGCATGTGCGCTACGAGAATGATGAGTTTGGTCCACCCTCGCCGGAAGCGCTGGTCGATCTGCTGGAGACCGTGTCCCACGATGCGGACACCGAGCAGAGCATGCTGAACGAACTGGGTGCTTATATCGCCGCTCGGGTTTCGGAGCAGACCGTTTCCATGGTCGCCCGCGGCATGGGCGGCGGCGTCAAGTCATACATGGATCGCGACGCGCAGGGCGAACCTATTCTGCGACTGCTGGTAGACGCCGACCGCGCCTGGGCTACCATCGGCCAGTCGATCTCCCGAGCTGAAATTGAAATCGAAAGTGATGACGAGACCGCGGGTCTCTACGTCATCAATATTCCCGCCGATCTGCAGGTGGGTCAAAACGCCGAGAAGCGGGGCTGGTTCCGGCGGCTGATTTTTCGCGGTGACAAGCTCACCACCGTGCAGATCCGGGTGCAGCTTGCCGAAGACGGTTCCCAGATTGTTTCCGCGCGCTCGCCTGACGGCGAGCCGCTGGACCGCGAGTTCGGGCAGGAAGTGCTGGTGCTCTTGCGCGAGTTCTCGAGTTGACCCGATTCGCCTCGCTCGGCAGTGGCAGCCGTGGCAATGGCACCCTGATCGAACTGGGCGATACGCTGATCCTCGTGGATTGCGGGTTCACGCTGCGTCAGACGGAAGACCGTTTGCGCCGTCTTGGCGTACGGCCGGGGGATCTGTCTGCCATTCTCGTCACGCACGAACATGCGGATCATATCGGCGGCGTGGCAGCGCTCGCCCACCGGTATGCGATTCCGGTGCACGCCTCCTGGGGCACGCTGCGAGCGACATCGGGTCGTCTTGTTGGCTCGGCGTTCGACAGTCACGGCCAATTTCAGATCGGCGATATCGAGGTTACCCCAGTCATCGTGCCGCATGACGCGCGTGAGCCCACCCAGTTCATCTTCGCGCATGGTGACGTACGCCTTGGCGTGGTGTCTGATCTTGGTCACGTGACGCCCTTTGTTATTGAAAAATTCCAGGGTTTGAGCGGCGTGCTGCTGGAGAGCAATTACGACCCTGCCATGCTGTGGCGCGGGCGTTATCCGGAAATGGTCAAACGCCGCATCGATAGCCCGCTTGGCCATCTTTCCAACGCGCAGTCCGCCACGCTGCTCGCGGCGATTGCCCACAGTGGTCTCGATGTGGTCATCGGCCACGTCAGCGAGCAGAACAACCACGCGGACCTTCTGGACGCTACGTTCTCCCCGCTGCGCGAGCGTGTTGCACGCCTGCAGGTAGCTACGCAGGATGAAGGCATCCACTGGATTGACGTGAATTGGGCTGGCAATACGCCGCCGCTTTTCTCAGAATACGCGTCCCCAGCCGCGGGCTGAGCATCCTATTCGGAGAGGTGCGAGAGCGGTTGAATCGGCCTGACTCGAAATCAGGAATACCTTTACGGGTATCGTGGGTTCGAATCCCACCCTCTCCGCCAGAATGAAAAACGGGCCCGCGAGGCCCGTTTTTCATTCTGCTGGTGCGGGGTGTTGAGGGGAAGCCAGTTGGGTTCGACCCGAAGGCGACGTTAGTCGCCGAAGTGCACGAGCACGGCCGAGAGGCCGCGCAGTGTGCCGCTGGAGAATGCCGCCCTGGGCG
>JBMTYG010000006.1:0-50506 GCA_049454295.1 Pseudomonadales bacterium | reverse complement strand
GCGCCTTCTTTGGAGGTTTGTCCGGGTTTACACCGGACTTCCCCTTTCGCAGGTGAGAGCGTCGCGAGGTTTCTGGGCCCGTGTTGTAAACAGGGCTGATCGACTTGCCCGCCGAGAGAGCCGACGCGCGGGAGCTGTCGGGAAAAAGCAGCGATTCCTTGGAGGCGCTTCGTGATTCAGGCTTCTCTAACCCTCAAAGAGATCTGCGCTGCTGCGAGACCGCCCCTGCTGCCCTGCATTCTAAGGCTCGATGAGAAATCGACCCTGCCGAACGCAGAGAATCCGATAATCCTCGAGCAATTGCTACGCTGGTTGCCGAGGCGGCGTGTCGTTTTCCGGGCGCGAATCGGTAGCAATGCCGTCCTTGTTAAATGCTTTGCGGGGCGTCGTGCCCAACTCAGCATCGCCCGCGAGCGTCGAGGTCGGCGTGCACTTACCGCAGCCAATTTGTCTACCCCGTTGGAGCGTTTGTCCCTCCGCGGTTGCTCGGGATCGCTGCTGGTTACCGATTGGGTCGAGGGGGCTCGCCCCGTGGACTTGTGCAACGCTGAAGAGCGGAAGAAGGTAGTCTCTATACTTGCTGAGCTTCACGCTGCGGGCCTTTCCCATTCGGATCCGCATCCAGGCAACTTTTTGGTGGGACCCCGGGGTGCTCCGCTGACCTTAGTTGATAGCGGTGCGATACGTCGCCGCGCCTGGTGGTGTTTCGGGGTATTTCGTACTCGTGCGGAGTGGCAAGAACTTGCGCGCCTGATTATCCAGTGCCCGGTGCTAGCTCTTATTGGTCCCGATGATCGATGGTCGAACAATCCGCAAAGCGTCGAGTCGCTGCTCGATGCTTACCGCTGCGCCAGGGGGACTACGTTCTCGCTGCCTCCCTGGCGCTGGCAGCATTGGCTTGCTCGGGCGCGTCGGGCGCGCGCGCGCCGACATCTTCGCAAGGTCATGAGGACCACCACCGAGTTTGAGCGACGAGATCGAACCAAGGAAGTTGCGTTCGTGTTTCGCCCAGCGCTGACGCCGCAGCTGGAGGCGATCCTTGCGAACCTGTCGGCGGCTATGGCCACTAGCACGGTGCTAAAGGCTGGGCGCAGCGCAACCGTTGTTCGAACAAATACGACCCCGAGCTACGTCATCAAGCGCTACAACCCAGGGGGCTTGCCGAATGCTTGGCGCCCGCGCTTTGCGTCTCGCGCGAGGGCTGCATGGCGCAACGGCCACCATCTGTGTTTGCTCGGAATCCCGGCCGCCCGACCCTTGGCGCTGGTTGAGAAAAATTCTGGCTGGGGCGCGCGTGTCAATTACCTTGTGCTCGAGGACCATGGCGATGGTCTTATCGATCGACACGCGCGAACGGTCGGCGTCAGTGAACGACTTGCCAACCAGGTCGGACGTCTGTTGTTGGGTCTGCGGCGCGCGGATATCGCGCATCGGGATACCAAAGCGAGCAATCTGCTCGTGACCCAGCAAGAGCAGGTCGTCCTGATCGATCTGGACGGCCTCCGGCATCGACCCGGCGGCGATCGTCGAGACGCTCTGCGCTTTCTCGCTAACTGGACGCGCCCGGGCGACGCCGATTCGCTGGCGCGCTTTACCGCGGCACTCCGCCGCCGGGGTCTCGTGACCTAGCCGCGCGTCTTGCCCGAGGGGTAGACGGGGGGCGCGCCGGCAGGTCGTGTCTTGAAGCGTCGGTGCAGCCACAGGTATTGCGCGGGATCGAGGCGAATCGCCTGCTCCAGCAGCATATTGATTCGTGTGGCATCCGCCACCGGATCCGTGCCGGGATAATCGTGCACCCGGGAGATACGAACGGTCCACCTTCCCTGCCGGTCGTCGCGGTGCTGGCTGGCGAAAAAGACCGTGGCGCCGGTGAGACGAACGATGCGCGCCGTGGCCGCGAGCGTGGCGGCGGCAACGCCGAAGAACGGCGCGAACACGGAGTGGCGGGGACCGTAGTCCTGATCGGGCGCGTACCAGACGATGTGGCCAGCACGAAGAGCCCGGGTCAGGCTGCGCGTCTCATCGCGTTCGATCAGATGCGAAAAATAGCGGCGCCGACCTCGCACCTGAAGCCATTCCCACGCGGCGTTCCGGTTGCGCCGATAGACCACGGCAACCGGCAGCGCGTCTGCTAGCGCAGGACCGACGCACTCGAGGGCGGAGAAGTGTCCGCCAAGGACCAGCACTCCACCGGACTGGGCGGCGGCTCGCAGCGCGTCGAGACCTTCAAGCGAGACGTAGGGCGCGAGTGACCGGCGAGGATGCAGCCAGACGCTCAGCGTCTCGGCGATGCCGATCCCCGCATGACGGAACACTGCGCGCCCGAGAGCGGCTCGTGCTTCCGGCGAAAGTTCGGGAAAGCAAAGTGCGAGGTTGGTTTCGGTGATGGCGCGGCGGCGACCACCGAAGAACCATGCGACCTGACCGAGTCGCGAGCCCAGGCGCAGCAAAAGTGCGAGAGGCAGCCGCGCAATGCACCAGCCACAAGCAATGAGGAGCCATACCAGGAGCGCGCGGGGATGCCATGCCGGCGTGCGCCGACGCCTGCGGCCGTGCTTTCGGGGCAACGGAGGGAGCCTTATGTGGAGACGTGTGCCCGAGTCTAGCAGGGGTGGCGCGTGCTACCATCCGCGGATCAAAAGTCCTCTGCGCAGGCTCGGTTGGTGCAGTTACCGTCCCTTCATTCCGTGCATGTACTTGTCGTCGGCGACGTGATGCTGGATCGCTACTGGCGCGGCAGTGCGCGCCGTGTCTCGCCGGAGGCGCCGGTGCCGGTGATTGATGTGGAGCAGATCGACGAACGGCCCGGTGGCGCTGCCAACGTGGCACTGAATGTCGCAAGTCTGGGGGCGCGGGTCACCCTGTTGGGTGCTACGGGGCAGGACGCCACCGCAGATACGCTCGAAGCGCTGCTCCAAGCCGCCGGTGTCGACTGCCGCTTCCTCCGCGCGCCGGAGTGGACAACGGTGCTCAAGTTGCGCGTCGTCAGCCAAAATCAGCAGCTCCTGCGAGCGGACTTCGAGCAACCGCTACCTTTGCAACATCATGCCGCGCTCTTCGATCGGTTTGCCGCGTTACTCCCCGCCGCGACCGTGGTCGTGCTGCAGGACTACGACAAAGGGGTGCTTGCGGACCCGGCGCCGTTCATTGCGCGCGCGCGCGCGGTGGGCATCCCTGTCATCGTGGATCCGAAGCACAAGCCCTTTTCCCACTACGCGGGCGCTGACCTGCTAAAGCCCAATCTGCAGGAGTTCTCAGCCGCCTTCGGTGCATCTGTGGATGAAGCGGACTTGGCTAATCGAGCCCGGGACGCCTGTCGTGACCTGGATGTCAACGCGATTGTGATTACACGCGGCGGTCGTGGCATGAGCGTGATCGAACGCTCCGGCGCCGTAGCCCACCTGCCCGCGCTCCCGGCAGAGGTCTATGACGTGACGGGAGCGGGCGACACTGCTGCCGCCGCGCTCGCCATCACGCGCAGCCTCGGCTGGTCGGTGCCCGATTGCGCGCGGGTTGCCAACGTGGCGAGCGGCATTGCCGTCGGCAAGTCGGGCACCGCCGCGGTGACCGGTCCTGAGCTCGCGCATGGGCTCAGATCTGGGAGCGGGTCCGATCGCGGCATCATCGCCCGCGACACGCTGCAGGATATCGTTGCGGCGGCGCGCCGTAACGGCGCCCGGATCGTCTTCACCAATGGCTGTTTCGATATTCTGCACGCCGGGCACGTGGCCTATCTGGAGGAAGCTCGCGCGCTCGGGGATCGGCTCATTGTCGCGGTGAATGACGATGCCTCTGTGCGCCGCTTGAAAGGGGCAGGTCGGCCGCTAAACCCCCTCGAGCGTCGCCAGCGAGTGCTGGCCGGCCTTGCTTCGGTGGACTGGGTCACCGCGTTTGCCGAGGACACCCCGGAGGCGCTGCTTGCTGAGCTGCGTCCGGACGTCTTGGTGAAGGGCGGTGACTACGCCGCGGACGCGGTGGTGGGTGCCGAGCTGGTGCAGGGCTATGGCGGCGCGGTTGCGGTGCTCGGGCTGGTCGAAGACTGTTCGACCACTGCGATCGTCGATCGGATTCAAGCCGAGCGCTAAGGCGGCGTGGGCGTCTCATCGGCATCCATCGGTCTCTATTGGTCGCGGTCGAAACCCAACTTCGGTGACGCGCTCGCGCCGCTCATCGTGGCTCGCATCAGCGGTCGACCGGTGCGCTGGGCGCCGCTCTGGCGCGCGGATCTGGTGGCGCTCGGCAGCCTGCTCGGCCGGCTTCGGGAGCGCTGGTGGCAGCCGCGCGTGCACGTGTGGGGTGCCGGGTTCATCGAGCCGGTGGTCCCGCATGCGACTCGTCATCTAATTCATGCCACCCGTGGTCCGCTCACCGCGCGGGCGCTCGGGCTTGACCCGGCGAGCGTGCCGCTCGGTGATCCCGGACTGCTTGCCGACCAGCTCATGCCCGTGCTTCGAGTCCAGCCGCGCCGACGGGGCACGGTCGTGGTGCCGCATTACCGCGATCGCGGACACCCGCTGCTGTCCACCCTGGCCGCTAGACCTGGGCTACGCGTGCTCGACGTTTTTCAACCGCCGCTGGAACTGCTCGAAGCCATTCGTGGCGCCGACTGCGTGCTGTCCACGTCGTTGCACGGGCTCATTGCGGCGGACGCGCTGGGCGTGCCCAATGCATGGGTCACGCTCGGCGATCAGCTGCGGGGTGGGCACTTCAAATTTCTCGATTACTACGCGGCTTTCGGGTTGGTGTCAGAGCCCAAAGCGTTGTCGCTGGATGTGGTGACTGCGCGTGGAGACCTGATTGATGCCTGGGCGAGACCCGGACTTGATGGGATTCGGGAGCGACTCCACCGAGCGTTTCCACTTTTTTGAACCCGCGTTCGGCCGCTGGCGTCTGGCGGGCAGGTGGCAGTCAGGCGAACAGCAGCCGCACGTTGTCCTCGAGGTGGGCAGGATCGACAGTGCCCACTACCACCGCTGACACGCCGGGCTGCGCCGCCGCGAAGCGCAGGCTCTGGGGTGCAGCATGACCGCTCGCGAGCGCTTTCTTCACCAGCACACCGCAGCCTGCGAGTTCAGCGCGCGCGATCAAGGGCAGTTCGTTCGTGTGATTGGTGTTCAGCGTGGCCATGATCACGTCGCAGCCGGCCTCGATCGCACAGCCCGCGCCGTCGGCGGATTTGTGGGAGATGCCAACAGCTCGAATGAGTCCGCGCGCCTTGAGCTCCCGGAGTGCATCAAGCGTGCCGAGGCGAGTGAGAATCTCGCGGTCGCGCCCGTCCGAGTGTATGAGGACATAGTCGAGCCAGTCTGTGCGCAGTCGAGCGAGTGATTGGAGCACGCTCCGTGCCGTATGTTCTGGCGTGAAATCATGGCTGGACCGACCGTCTTTGAAGACTTCCCCCACCTTGGTGCCGATAACCCATTGCTGCCGCTGGCCGTCGAGCAGTTCACCAAGACGGGTCTCGCTCGACCCGTAGGCGGGGGCGGTGTCGAGCAGGTTCACCCCCAGGTCGCGGGCGCGGTCGAGCAGCGCCCGCGCGGCCGCGGCGTCCGGGATGCTGAAAGCCCGCGGATAGCGCACGTGTTCATTGCGACCCAGTTTGACCGTGCCAAGTCCAAGCGTGGAGACACGGATGCCCGATTGACCCAGCAGGCGGTATTCCATGTGGTTCAGAGTCCGGTGCCCGGTGGACCGGCTGGCACACCGGCTTGCGGTGCGGCGCCTGCCGCGACCCGTTCTTCGACCGACCATGGCGTGTTACCCACCTTGGCAGCTGCGAATCTCAGTCGCAGCTCGGCAACGACCGCTTCAACTGGGTTGGGTGGGTACTGGTCGCGTGGGATCTCATCCGGTGCTATCGGCGATCCGGGTCGGCGTTGCTCGGCGATCGGTGGCGGCAGCAAACTCAGCACGCGATCGCCGAGATCGGGCACCAGGCTCAGTTTGGTCGGCCACGTGACGATGCACCGTCCCTCGGGGCCGGTACCTACCGCGAAGGCTTCATCTGGGCGCTGTCCGCGGAGACTCAGTGGTTCTGCGCGGTCGATTGTGAGTGTCTCGATCTCGGCGTTCGACCAGTCGCGCCAGGGCAGGCAGGCACGAAGCTCCGCGCGCGCGTGGGCGGCGAGGGCCTGCGCGCTCATATTCACCCCATCGGTCGCGATCTGTCCGCCGAGATACCAAAGCCGCGATCCGCCATCGGAATGGCTGGTGATGGTTAGTCGCGGCTCCGGTCGCCGAATACCGGTCAGACAATGGGCAAAGAGCGGCGGCAGGTCTGGTGCACGGACGATGACTTGAGCGAGCGGGCGGCGCTGCATGCGTGGGTAGCCAAGTCCTAGCCTCGCAAGCAGTGCCGCGTTGCCGCTCCCCGCAGCCAAAATCAGATGACCAGCGTCGAGCGTCAGGCCGGACAGTTCGAGCCGCACGCCCTGGTCTGTCAACGATGCTGCATCGAGCGCGGGTAGCGCGTCGGCGGTGTACGCCAGATGCGCCACCGGCGTCACCAGCGCGCTCAGGAGCTCGGGCACCGGCAGCACGAAATCGGCGAGCGAGTGCACGGATCCCTTGAAAGCGAGATCATCAAGCCCCGGGGGGAACTGATCTCGGGTGAGCGCGGTTACCCGCCCGCGCAGGCTGCGGCTGGCGAAAAAACTGGCCAGTCGTCCGAGGGTTCCTGCTGCAGCAAACAGATGACACGTCTGCCGCAGCGGCCGAAGCGCGTTGAGGTCGATATCGCCCCGGCCCTCGAGGCATTCGGACCAGCGTGCGGGCATGTCAGCGATCGCCTCGGAGGCGCGCGTCAGCTGACCTGACAGCGCATATTTAAGCCCGCCGTGAATAATCCCCTGACTGGCCAGTGTCTGGCCTTGTCCGAGGGGCGTCGACGAGAGCAGCACCGCGGCGTAACCGCGTTCCGTTAGTCGGCGTAACAGCCACAGACCCGCGATTCCGCCACCGACGATCACGACGTCTAGGAACCTTGCGACTGCTGAGTGGGCACACATAGGCAAGAGCCTATGCGCTCGCGCGCGATTGCGCCATGCTGGCGCCATGGTCCTCTCAGTCGCTCTCTATCAGGCCGCGCTCTCAATTGCGCAACCTTTTGTCCGCCTGCGAGCCCGGCGTCGCGCTCGCGGTCTCCCTGGCGAGCAGGATCGGCTTGGCGAGCGTTTCGGCTATGCGCCGTTGAACGCGCCCCGCGGCGCGATTTGGTTCCACGCTGTGAGCGTGGGAGAGGTGATCGCCATCGCACCCATAGTGGCTCGGTTTGACAACGCGCATCCGCGGGTTCCGATTCTGGTCACGACGATGACCGCCACGGGCGCGGCGGAGGTCGTGACCCGGCTTGGGGATCGGGTCGTCCATGCCTATGCGCCTTACGACTTTCGCGACGCTGTAGCCCGGTTTTTCGATTGGCTGGAGCCAAGGCTGCTCGTGCTGGTGGAGACTGAACTATGGCCTCACTGGATGAATGCCGCCCAAGCGCGCGGGGTGCCGGTCCTGGTCGTCAACGCGCGTCTGTCGGCGCGTGCTGCCCGTGGCTAACGTCTTGGCGGGGCGCTGGTGCGGAACATGCTACGCGTGATCGACCAGATCGCATGCCAGTACCCGGCTCATGCAGGGCGCTTCGCGGCGCTCGGTGTCGCCCCTGACCGGCTCTCGGTGATCGGGAATGTCAAATTCGACGCTGTGCCGGCGGAAGCGGTAGCGGCGCGAGCGGTTCTGCTGCGGGAGCGCTATGGTTTTGGCGTCGGGCCGGTCTGGATTGCTGCGAGCACGCACCTCGGGGAAGAAGCGCGTGTGCTTGCGGCGCAGCAGGCCATCCGCAAGCGGCTGCCGGGTACGCGGCTCATTCTCGTGCCCCGGCACCCTAGCCGAGCGCTCGAGGTGGCTGACCTCTGTCGCGCGACGGGTGTGCGTTTTGGTTGGTACTCGCTGGCGTCACCCGCCGACAGCACGGCGGAGGTGCTGCTGGTCGACGCGATCGGCGTGCTGCTCGAACACTACGCGCTGGCGCAAGTCGCGTTTGTCGGAGGTAGTCTGGTGCGAGCGGGTGGGCACAATCCCATCGAGCCCCTGCAGCTTGGCGTTCCGGTCGTGATGGGCCCGCACGTCTTCAACTTTACCGATGTGGTGGAGTATTTCGAGCAGGATGGCGTGTCTGGCCCGTTGCGACGGGCGGAATCTTCGACTGATTTGGCCCGTGTGGTCGGCGATTGGCTTGCCGACCCGGGTGCAGCTCGAGCCGCCGGCGGTCAGGGTCGCGACCTGGCCGCGCACGCCCGTGGCGCCAGCGATCGGGTGTTGGCCTTGATCGAGTCCGTCTTCGCGTCGCGATCGTCGGTGAAGGAAATACCCGCGGGCGAGCGGCGCTAATGGGCGCTGATAAGCGCCAATAGGCGCGAATAGGCGCGAATAGAGGAAAGAGCGCAGACGAAGGCTTGACGCCCAAGCGCGCAGAATCCGCGGCGGATGAGGGTTTGGGTTGTCTCTGGAGTCCGTGCATCGAGTCCGGTGCGCGCGCTGGGTAGGCTCGCGCGCAGGCGGCGTCGAGGGACATCCGCGTCCTGATCGGGTAACGTGTGCGCCCGCCGGGTACGCCCCGTGGCCCTCGCGTAGTCGAGCGCGGCGCCCGCGCGTTTTGAGACCAGCAGGAAGACATTATGACCGACGTGTTCGCTGCCCCGCTGCGGTGGCTCATCCTGGCGCTTGGGCTGTCGGTGGCGACAGCGCATGCCGCGGAAACAGCCGGCGAATCGCCCGCTGCGCGTGCCGCGGGCGCGATCCCCGCGGCTGCCTCTGGCACAGTGCCGGCGGCGGTCGCCAACCCGCTCGCCAGTCCCAAGGCGCCCGAGGTGCCAGCGTCCGGCGTGTTTCCAGAGAACACGCTCGCCGGCGTATATGAGCTCGCGCTGGATAATGACCTTCAGCTCGAGCGCGCGCGGGCCGAGTTGCGTGTGGGTCAGGAGATCCGACGCATTGCGCTCGCAGGGCTGCTGCCCCAGGCGCAGGCCGGGGTCTCGCGAATTGAAGCCGAAAGCGAGCAGAAAACCACGTTCGTTGCCGGCGCCTTCGAGCAGCCCTATGAATCCAAGATCGACACGTCGACTGGGGCGCTGGATGTGTCCCTGCGCCAGCCGCTGTTCGATCTGTCCGCCTGGTTTTCGTTCCGCCGAGGGCAAGCGCTCTCCGAGCAGGCGGAAACCACGTTTGCAGTCGCGCAGCAGAATCTCATGGTGCGCGCCGTCACCGCCTACACAGCCGTGCTTCGCGCCGCCTCCAACGTGCGGGCGTCCCGGGCCCAGGAGCAAGCCTTTACGGCGCAGCTCGACCAGGTCCAGCAGCGTTTTGATGTCGGCATGGTCGCGATCACCGACGTGCATGAAGCCCGGGCTGCCTATGACCTGGCGGTCGCGCAGCGCGTAGGGGATGAAGGCCGGCTCGGCACCGCGCGCGAGCAGTTGTCGCTTCTGACCGGTCGTCCGCATGGCGACCTGTGGGAGCTCGGTGGTGCGTTTCCGGTCTCTGATCCGGATCCGGTTGGCGAAGATGCCTGGGTTAGCTTCGCGCTCGCAAATATCCTCGATATTCAGGCGGCAGCGCTAGGACGCGACGCAGCTCGTGGTGGCGCGCGCGCGGCAGCAAGCGAGCATCTGCCGCGGCTGGATCTGACTTTCGGCTATGCCGATTCCTCGACCGATGTCGATCAGACGGTCAAAGGCGTCGGCAGACGCCCGGAGTATCCGAATGATCAGGAGCGAACCACCGTGGCGCTCAACCTGACTGTGCCGATTTATAGCGGCGGATATATCAGTGCCAATCGACGCCAAGCCGCTGCGCAGTTTGATGCGCAACAAGCGGGCTACGACCTGGCGGTCCGCACGGGGACTCAGGAGCCGCGTGCCCTGCACATTGCGGTGCGCGCCGATGTCGCCACGCGCGCTGCGCGCGCTCAGGCGGTCACGTCCACCAAGTCGGCGCTTGAGGCAGCCGAGGTGGGTTACGAAGTGGGTACGCGGAACGTCGTGGATGTGCTGAATGCGCAGCGCGAGCATTTCTCAGCGGTTCGCGATTATGCGAACAGTACCGTCGATTACGTCCAGGACCTGTTTTTCCTGAAGCGTCTGACCGGGACGCTGAGCCCCGGGGATATTTATGAGCTCAACCGTTGGCTCGTCGAGCCTCCCCCGGCTTCCCTCAGCGGCGCACAGTCCGCCGCGCCAAGCGCTGCGAACTGATCGGGTTTATGGTTGAGCGCCGGCGCTATCGGGTCGATCTGCCTTCTCAGATGGCAGAGTGCGACGCCAACTACCTGCGGCTTTCGCGGCTGTTTCCCGCGATGTGTGATGAGGAGGAACGCAGTTTCATCCTTGCGCTGGGTGGTCGGGACAGTCAGGTCCGAATCAGCGTTGTCGAGCGCGGTCCCTACACGACCCTGCTCGATATCAAGCAGCTGCCAGACGTGTCCTGGCTGCCCCAGGCACACCTGCGCGTGCGCCTTTACCATGACGCCCGGTCGGCGGAGGTCGTCGAGTGCCAGGGTGTGCGCCACTTTCGCGCGGCGTATGGTTATCCGAACCCGTCCATGCACCAGCCGGATGAGAAAGCGCAGGTGAACCGGCTGCTGAGTGAGTTCCTGACACTTTGCCTCGCGCAGGGTGCTGCACGTTTCGCCCCGCTGCCCACGGTCTAATGCCATGGCTGACGCTCGCTATTCTGCTGAATCGATCCAGGTCCTGTCTGGCCTCGAGCCCGTGCGTCGGCGCCCGGGCATGTACACGGATACCACGCGCCCGAATCATCTGGTCCAGGAGGTGGTCGATAACAGCGTCGATGAGGCGCTCGCCGGTCACGCAAGCAGCATAGAAGTCGTCCTCCATCGCGACGGCGTGGTCTCGGTCACGGATGACGGGCGCGGTATGCCGGTCGATGTTCACCCCGAGTTCGGCATCTCTGGCGTCGAGCTGATCCTGACGCGCCTCCATGCCGGCGGCAAGTTTGACAACAGTAATTACCAGTTCTCTGGCGGCTTGCACGGTGTCGGCGTCTCGGTCGTGAACGCGCTCTCGGACTGGCTCGAGGTCGATGTTCGGCGGGACGGCAGCCTCTGGCGACAACGCTTTGAGCGCGGCGAGCCGGTCAGTACGTTGGCCGCCATTGAAACGGTGGGGCGCCGTAACACGGGCACGACCGTCCGATTTCTCCCCCAGGCAGATTATTTCGATTCGCCCCGTATCTCAGTATCGCGCCTCGCGCACTTGCTGCGCGCCAAGGCAGTGCTGTGCCCCGGGCTTAAGGTGACGCTGACGGTAGAGGCCGAACCAGAGCGTAGCGCGAGCTGGTTTTACGAAGACGGTTTGCGCAGCTATCTCGAGAATGCGCTGGAGGGGGCCGAAACGGTGCCGGCGGTTGCATTCCTGCACAGCGCGTCAGGAAATCAAGAGGCCGTGGACTGGGCGCTGAAGTGGGTCGTCGATGGGGGCGACGTGATTGCAGAATCCTACGTCAACCTCATTCCAACTGCTCAGGGCGGCACCCATGTCAATGGACTGCGCAGCGGGCTTTCCGAGGCGCTGAAAGAGTTCTGTGAGTTCCGCGATCTACTGCCCCGTGGCGTCAAACTGACGGCAGAAGACCTGTGGGACCAGTGTGCCTATGTGCTCTCGGCCAAGCTCTCAGAGCCGCAGTTTGCCGGGCAGACCAAGGAACGGTTGTCGTCCCGGCAGGCAGCGGCGTTTATTGGCGGCGTAGCGAAGGACGCTTTCAGCCTTTGGCTCAATGAGCATCCGCAGGACGGTGAGCGCCTCGCCGAGCTTGCCATTGCCAACGCACAGCGACGCGCGCAGGCAAGCCGCAAGGTGGTGCGCAAGAAGGTCACGGCCGGGCCCGCGCTGCCGGGAAAGCTCGCCGACTGCTCAAGCCAGGATGTAGAGCGGGGCGAACTGTTTCTGGTGGAAGGGGATTCGGCTGGCGGCTCCGCCAAGCAGGCGCGCGACCGCGAGTTTCAGGCGGTCATGCCTTTGCGTGGCAAAATTCTCAACACGTGGGAAGTGGATTCCGCGGAAGTGCTTGCTTCGCAGGAGGTACACGACATCGCCGTCGCGATCGGTGTAGATCCTGGGTCCAGCGACCTCTCCGGGCTTCGCTATGGTCGGGTCTGCATTCTTGCGGACGCAGACTCCGACGGCGCGCACATTGCGACACTGTTGTGCGCGCTCTTCCTGCGGCATTTTCGCGCGCTGGTCGCTGCCGGCCATGTGTATGTCGCGATGCCGCCACTCTACCGCATCGATGTGGGCAAGGAAGTCCACTACGCCCTCGACGAATCTGAGAAAACGGGCGTCCTCGATCGCATCGCGGCCGAGAAAAAACGCGGCGCGGTCTCCGTGCAGCGCTTCAAGGGGCTTGGCGAAATGAACCCGCTACAGCTGCGTGAAACGACAATGGATCCGGATACGCGTCGCCTGGTGCAGCTGAGCCTGGATGACGGAGCCGCGACGGATGAGACCATGGACATGCTGCTATCGAAAAAACGGGCGGGCGACCGCCGCGTGTGGCTCGAGCAGAACGGCGACCAGGCAACCTTGTTGGAGTAGTACGTGAGTCAGGATCATGCCGACGTCGAGGTGTTACCGCTGCGGGCATTCACCGCGCGCGCGTACCTCGACTACTCGATGTACGTCATCAACGACCGTGCTCTGCCCCACATCGCCGATGGACTCAAACCAGTTCAGCGGCGAATCATTTATGCGATGCGCGAATTGGGGCTCGATAGCACGGCCAAGTTTGCCAAGTCCGCCCGTACCGTCGGCGACGTGTTGGGTAAGTTCCACCCGCACGGTGACAGCGCCTGTTACGAAGCCATGGTGCTCATGGCGCAGCCGTTCTCGTACCGCTATCCGCTGATCGATGGGCAGGGCAATTGGGGTGCCCCGGACGACCCGAAATCCTTCGCCGCGATGCGTTACACCGAGTCCCGCTTATCACGCTACGCCGACCTCCTCCTCTCAGAGATCGGTCAGGGCACGGTGGATTTCGTGCCCAACTTTGACGGCGTACTCGAGGAGCCGCGTCTGCTGCCGGCGCGAGTCCCATTCCTGCTGCTGAACGGCAGCACGGGAATTGCGGTTGGGATGGCCACGGATATCCCGCCGCACAACCTGCGCGAGGTGGTCAGCGCGTGCATGCATCTGCAGGATGACCCGAATGCGGATGTCGCAGCCCTGCTCACGCATATTCGTGGCCCGGACTTTCCAACGGACGCGCTCATCGTCACCCCGCCAGAGGATCTCCGGGCGCTGTACGAAACTGGGCGCGGCTCGGTTCGGGCGCGGGCGCAGTGGCGTCGGGAAGGGGGTGATATCGTCATTACCGCGCTGCCGCATCAGGCCTCGCCCGCCCGTGTGCTCGAGCAGATTGCGCAGCAGATGCAGGCGAAGAAACTGCCGATGCTTGCCGATCTGCGCGACGAATCCGATCACGAACAACCGACTCGACTGGTTCTGGTGCCTCGCTCTAATCGCGTGGATCTCGACCGTCTCATGTCGCATCTCTTTGCGACCACCGACCTCGAGCGGACCTATCGGGTGAATCTCAACGTGATTGGTCTCGATCAGCGCCCGCGGGTGATGAATCTCAAGGAGATTCTCACCGAATGGCTCGCGTACCGGCGCAGCACGGTCACGCGGCGCCTCGAGCATCGACTCGGTCGCATCAACGACCGGCTGCACATACTCGAGGGGCTGCTGATTGCCTTCCTCAACATTGATGAGGTGATCCGCATCATCCGTGAGGAAGACGAGCCCCGCGCGCGCCTCATGACCCGGTTCGGTCTCTCCGAGGTTCAATCGCAGGCGATTTTAGACCTGCGGCTGCGGCAACTAGCCAAGCTCGAAGAGGTGCGCATCCGGGGCGAGCGCGACACCCTCAACGCTGAGCGGGCCGATCTCGAGGCGATTCTGGCCTCCCCGCTGCGTCTGCGCGGGCTCATTCAGCAGGAACTCACCGAAGACGCGGAGAAGCACGGCGACGCCCGCCGCAGTCCCATCGGCGTGGCCGCCGACGCACAGCCGTTCACCGAGGAGGATCTGCTCGGAAACGATCCCATTACCGTGGTGTTGTCGGACAAGGGGTGGGTGCGCGCGGGCAAGGGCCACGATCTCGATCCAGCAGAGCTTGCGTACCGCACGGGCGACCGCTTCGCGAGCGCGGCGCGTGGACGCAGCAATGAGACACTGGTCTTTCTCGATTCCACAGGTCGAAGTTACACCCTGCCAGCGCACACGCTGCCTTCGGCGCGGGGGCAAGGGGAGCCTCTGACCGGACGTCTCAAACCCCCCGCCGGGGCGCGATTTGTAGGTCTCGTGCTCGCGACAGCAGACCGGCGCGTCGTGCTCGCCAGTTCCAGCGGCTATGGATTCGTCTCGGTCCTCGGTGAGCTTGTCAGCAAGAATCGGTCGGGCAAGGCCTGTCTTGGAGTGGGTGAGAATGCGCAGGCGCTCGCGCCCGCGTTGGTGCCGGTCGAAGCGGATGCGCTGGTGGTCGTGCTCACATCCCAGGGGCGTCTTCTGGCCTTCCCGCTGTCGGAGCTGCCGGAGCTCGCGCGCGGGAAGGGCAATAAGCTGATAAATATTCCGGTCGCAGCCTTGCGCGCGGGCGAGGAGACCGTGGTCGGTGTCGTCTGTATGGGGGCCTCGGATGAGGTATTGGTGCAGGCAGGCCAGCGGCACCTGCGATTGCGGCAGCGCGATCTGGACAACTATCGCGGCGAACGCGGGCGGCGCGGTGTGCTGCTGCCGCGCGGTTTTCAGAAGGTGGATTCGCTTTCGCTAGCGTCCCGCTGAGCCTTCATGGCCTCGACCCGCTGGATCAGCGCGAGCTGCTCTTCCGGCGCGAGCTCTGTCACCAGGGCGGCGCCCGGGCCGCACGTGGTGAGTTCGGATAGCATCAGGTTGCTCATTGCGCGTGCAACCATCCGTTCGCGGCGGTCCACGGATTCGGCCAGCGTTTCGCTTAGCACCAAGGTGTGGTCGCGTGCCAGCGCGGACAACAGAGTAACGTCCGCCACCGCGGGGTGATCGACGGGCAAAGGCGCATCCCCCGGCTGCAGCACGGCGTGAGCGCCAAGCCGATAGATCCCGAACGGCGCTTCATCGCGCAGCAGACGAGCGAGCGTGAGTCCGGCGGTCACGATTTCGAACGGACGATCGGGTGCATCCGTATCGTCGAAATCGATCAGCGCGCCCAGTCCCGGAAGGCTGACTACCTGCCCGCTGAACGCCTCCGCCACCGCCTCAGCCAGTTCGGTGCAGAGCGACAGCTCGAATTCGCGTTCCACGCCTTTCAGCGTGAATTGGTTGTAGAGGTTCACCCCCAGCAGGTAGTGCCGGACGTCTGGGGCTATTTCGTCTGGCGCGAGTTCTTCGACGACGTCGGTGGTCGTTGCGGAAGCGCGTCGCTCTGGGAGCCGCGGAGCCTTGACCAGCCCTGCGCGCCAACCCTGTACGCCGCCGACAATGAGAACCGCGCCCACCATCGCGAGCAGCAGGCTAGCCGCACCGAGCCACAGCGTCATGGAGCGGTGGGCAGGATGCATGATGCCGGTGCGAAATGCCGCCGGATCGAGCGCGATGCGCACATGCCCAACGACATTGCCGTCCAGGCGCAGCGTTTCAGTGTAGAGGGGTTCGGCCATGACGCCGTTCAGAGTCAGAAGCTGCTCATCGGCGGTGTAGGTAGCGACCGCGGTGACCGCCTCCATCTCGAGCAGTCGGTTACTGATAACGCCCAGGTGCAATAGATCCTGCTTCAAGAGCGGCTCGACGCAGAGCGCGCCCAGCGCGGTAACGGTCGAGTTGCCGAACGCATGCATGCGTTCCTCGCTGCGGTCGAGCAGGTTCCAGCTGACGAGCAGCAGCAGGGCCGTGATGACCGTTGCGGTTGCAGTCATCGCCAATGCGCGGGGCTCCGGCTTCATGACCGTTGACCAGTCTGCAGGCTTCACGCGCGTGGCGCTCCGGAGACTATGGAGTGATGTGTCGCAGCGGGTGTTGCGTTGGCGCATGCATTGTTCCGCGACGGCGCAGGATGTTGACGCCGCACCGGGGGCTTGGCAAGGCGAACTCCGCAGCTCAGTCGATCGGGTGGAAATCGAAGGCCATTTCGGCGGCGGGTGGCTGCAGATAATTCCCCTGGACGAAACTCACTCCAGCCTGCCACAGCTGTGCGAGCATCACGGCGGTTTCGACTCTGGGCACGATGGTGGCATGCCCCAGGTGGCGCAGCCGGCCGAGCAGTTGCAACACGGCCTCGCGCTGAGCGTGTTCGCCGGAGAGGCGTTCCATGAGACTGCCATCGAGCTTCACGCTGGACACGGCGATCTGCCTCAGGCGGTCGCAGCTTTCCTTGTGAAGTCCGAAGCGCGATAGCGCCGTTCGGCAGCCGAGCGCGCCAAGCGCTTCGGAGAATGCTTGCGCCTGACGTACGCGATCCATGACGTCGGCTTCGGTGAACTGGATCACCAAGGCTTGCGCAGGTAAATGACGCTCTCGCAGCGCCGTGTTAAGCCACGCGGGAAAATCCGGGTCGATGATACTGTTGGCGGAAACGTTCACAGTCAGACAGGTCGGTTCTTTTGCGCGCCGCGCCTCTAGCGCCTGCATGGCGCGAAGAATGACCCAGCGGTCAATCTTGCCCGCGACGCCATGCTCGATCGCGGTTCGCAGAAAGTCGTCCGGCCTGACTTCTTGCCCCAAGTGGTCGACCATGCGCATGAAGACTTCGTAGTGTGCGCCTGCCTCGCCGTGAAGGCTTACGATGGGCTGATACACGAGGCGAAAGGCATCATCCGCAATTGCGCGATTGATGCGCGCCAGAAGACGTCCGGATTCGGTTTCGGGAGAGTCGTCAGGTGTACCACCCAAGACTTCGTAGCGACCGCCACCGGCCAGAGACATGCGCAATGCGCTGCCAAGCGCGAGGTCCAGTGTCGCCTCGATTCGATCGGCTGTTGGCGCGTCTCTGGTGAGATCCATAAGCCCCGCGCCGAGGCTGACCTGGACGCTCACGCTGACGGCACCGACGCGGATAGAAACCGCCGCGAGCGCCGCAAGCAGTGCTTCGCAGCGCGCCGTAAGTGCTCCGCGGTGCTGTTCTTGCACGGCTGCGACAATCTGATGCGGGCTGATGCGCAGCACGGTCAGGTCGGGCATCAGCCCGCGGCTCACCGCGAACAGCCGAGCAGCGATCGCCTCCGCAGAGCGTGCGCCATGGTCCGTCTGCAGGCGACCGAACTGGTCGATCTGGATCACGAGGACTGCTGCGCAGGGTACCAGCGTGCGGAATTGGCGCATGGCTCCGTCCACGAATCCGCGCACGCTGACCAGGCCGATATGAGGCTGTTGGCCGGCGTTTGTCAGAGCTGCGGCGGGCTCGAGGCCCAGGGGCGACGGTGACCCGGCGGGTGCATCGGCGCTGACGGGCTTCAGCTTGGGCGTTGGAGGGAGGTAGTCCGGCATATGCGGGCTCGCAGCGACCTTGAGGTTCTTTGGGGCTGCCTTGAGCATAGTCCATGGCGAACCCGGTCCCGGACCGCAGGGACAGGGTTTGTGCGCTGGTTCGCTCGCCGGGAAGTGATTGGAGCGGTTCGGGCGCTGCGGGTATCATGCGCGACCACCGCAGCGCCGGAATCAAGTCATGGCCATGTTTTCCACTAACGAGTTCAAACCGGGTCTCAAGGTGCTGCTCGAGAACGAGCCCTGTGCGATCCTCGAGAACGAGTATGTGAAGCCCGGCAAGGGGCAGGCATTCAACCGCGTGAAATTCCGCAACCTGAAGACGGGGCGTGTCTGGGAGCGCACCTTCAAGTCCGGGGAGTCTCTCGAGGGCGCGGATGTCATGGACCTGGACATGGAGTACCTGTACGAGGACGGGGAGTTCTGGCACTTCATGAAGACGGATGGCAGCTACGAACAGCTCCCGGCGCCAGCCTCGGCGATCGGCGACACCCGCCAGTGGCTGAAAGAGCAGGAGCGTTATCAGGTCACCCTGTGGAACGATGCGCCTATTGCCGTCTCGCCGCCGAATTTCCTCGATCTCGAAGTGGTGGAAACCGATCCTGGCATCCGCGGCGACACCGCGACTGGCGGCACCAAGCCTGCGCGGCTATCGACCGGCGCCGTGGTGAAAGTGCCGCTCTTCATCGAAACCGGTGACGTGCTTCGTGTGGACACGCGAACCTCGGAGTACGTGAGTCGCGCCAAGTCAGAGTGATCGGTTCCGATTGGCGACCCGCGTGCAGCCTGGACGCGCTGCGCGCGCGGGCAGAAGCGCTCGCAACCGTTCGAGCGTTCTTTCGGGAACGCAACGTTCTTGAGGTACAGACAGCGGTCCTCGCCACAGCCACCGTCACGGAACCCGCGGTGGAATCCATTGCCGTACCCGGCGCCGGTTACCTGCAGACCTCGCCCGAATATCAGATGAAACGGCTACTGGCCGCGGGCGCGCCGTCGATCTATCAGCTGGGTCCGGTTTTTCGTGCGGGTGAAACTGGCGGCAGACATAACCCCGAGTTCACCATGCTCGAGTGGTACCGGCTTGGCTTTGACGATCACGCACTGATGGACGAGGTGGCAGCGCTCGTTGATCGAGTCCTCGGTCCGGGTGTGTGGAGTCGGCGCACCTACGCAGAGGTCGTTGCCAGCGTTCCGGCGCCGGTGGGCGTCATAGGGTCAGTCTCTGAGCGCGATCTCCTCGATCTGCGTTTCTCCGCGGGTCTCGATGCCCTGCCGCCGGGGCGCTGGTTCATCACGGATTATCCAGCGGATCAGGCGGCGCTTGCGCGTCGGCGTCGCGAGGACCCGTCGGTGGCGGCTCGCTTCGAACTGGTCATTGACGGTCTCGAAATAGCGAATGGTTACCACGAGCTCAGTGACGCGGAAGAGCAGCGTGCGCGGTTCGAAACCGACCGCGCGCGCCGGCGCGTCGCGGGTCAGGCGGATCATTTGCCCGACGAACGGCTGCTGGCGGCCTTGGCTGCCGGCCTGCCCGATTGTTCTGGGGTCGCGCTAGGCTTTGATCGGTTGATGATGCTCAGGCTTGGCACGCGCCGTATCGATGCGGTGCAGCCGTTTCCTGCCGATCGTGTCTGAGCCGACGAGACGCTAATCCGAGGGGTGTTCGGGGACCGCGCTCTGGCGCTCGGGTCAGCGGGTTACCGCGCCGATAGCCGTCCCCATGCGCACGGCCCGCCCCTCGGTCAGGTCGCGCGCGAGCGCGAGTCGACCTGGCTCGGTGACGACGATCACGGTTGACCCGAGCAGGAAGCGGCCGATTTCTGCGCCTCGTTCGAATGCCAGATCCCAGTGGTCGTCCTGCCGCGTGCGGTAGGGTGATAGGGGCCCGCCCCAAACGGTCTCGATTGAGGCAACAATGAGCGCGCCCACGAGGATCACGAGCATGCCACCCGCGCGCGTTTCAAACTCGCAGACAAGGCGCTCGTTGCGACAAAACAGACCAGGCACAGTTTGGGCGGTCGTGGCATTGACCGAGAAGAGTTCGCCGGGCAGTGCTGTGGTCTGCTGCAGTCTTCCACCCAGGGGCAGATGTACCCGGTGGTAGTCCCGGGGGGCGAGGTAGATGGTGACGAAGTCCCCGCCCAGATAGCGCGCGCCCGAGCGACCGATGAGATCGTCAAGCGCGTAGCGCTGGCCCTTGGCTTGGACGAGCTGGCCCTCTGTCAGCCTGCCGGCCTGACTTACCACCCCGTCGGCGGGGCAGACGAGCCGATCCGGGTCGGGATCCAGCCCCCGAGCCTCGGGTTTCAACCGGCGAGTGAAGAAGTCGTTGAAGCTTTTGTAATCCTCGGGGCGCGTGCGTTCTGCGTCCGCAAGATCAATCCCGTAGCCCCGGGCGAAAGCGCGGATACACGATTGTGCGAGCCAGCGGCGCTCGCTAGCCGCGACCCGTCCGAGCACTCGAGAGAGCGCGTGCTGGGGAAGCATGCGCTGCAGCAGTACGAAGGGTCGCGTCACCGGCCGGTCTCGATCGGGGTGTCTTCGCGGTTGCCCCATTCGCCCCAGGAGCCGTGATAGGCCTTGATGCGCGGAAAGCCGAGCAGGCGCGCAGCAAGATAGGTCAGTCCGGAGCGGTGGTGAGTCTGGCAGTGTGTGATGACAGAGCGATCAGGGGTGATGCCGCGCGCCGCGAGCTGGTCTGGGAGGTTGCCTACAAGACGCAGATCTCGGGCAGGATCCATCAGATGCATCCAGTCGAGATTGACCGCCCCGGGCACGTGTCCGGCGCGGCGCGACCCGCTGCGCAGCCCGAGGTACTCCGCCTCTGATCTAGCGTCCCAGACGATGCTGCCTTGATCGCCGATCGTGGCAAGCACATCAGCGACCTCGGCGATGGGGCGGGTGTCGATGGTGATTTGTGGTGCGCTGGGTGCCGGGGGCGGCGGTATTCCTTGCTCGAGCGGCAGCCCTAGGGCCGCCCAGGCGACAATGCCGCCATCGAGGTAGGCCCAGCGGGTGTGTCCAATGACATCGAGTGTCCAGATGAACCTGCCAGCCCAGCCGCCGCCTTCGTCGTCGTAGACCACGATTTCTCGATCCGGTTGGTAGCCGATGCGTCCGAACAATGCGGTCAGTCGTTCGAGCGTCGGCAGCCGCCCGGGCGCTGGCGGCGTTCCCGCCACGAGTTCCCCGGGTTCCACCAGCACCGCTCCGGGCACATGGGCGGCGGCATAGGCCTCCGCGCTCGCCACGTGTACCACGAGCCTATCGGCGGGGAACCCTGCGAGAAGCTGTTCTGGTTCGAGGAGTCGGCTGGGGTCGGCAAGCCACGCGGGCGCGGACGTGGTCATTGGCATCTCTCGGATCGCAAAGAGTCTGAGGCTATGGTAGCTCCAGAGCACGTTCGGGCGGGATAATAGATCACACGCAGGGATGGAGATGCGGTGTGCCATCGGCAAATTTGGTCTGGCTCGATATGGAAATGACGGGTCTTGACCCGGAGCGGGAGCGCATCATCGAAATGGCGACGATCGTGACCGACAGCGATCTCAATGTGATCGCTGAGGGACCGGTACTGGTCGTGCATCAGGCGGATTCGGTGCTTGCCGCGATGGACGACTGGAATCAGCGTCATCACGGCGCCTCGGGTCTCATCGACCGCGTGCGCGCGAGTCGGACATCAGAGCGGGAGGCTGAGGCGACAACGCTCAGCTTTCTTGAACGCCTCGTTGAGAAAAAGCGCTCGCCCCTGTGCGGCAATACCATCTGGCAGGACCGCAGGTTCCTGTCGCGCTACATGCCGACGCTTGAGAGTTACCTGCATTACCGCATGATTGATGTCAGCAGTATCAAAGAGCTCGTGCAACGCTGGAGGCCGGATCTCGCCTCGGGTTACTCGAAGCGCAACACGCACACGGCGCTCGCGGATATCCGCGAGTCGATCGAGGAGCTGCGTTACTACCGCGAGCACTTTTTGCGCTGGCAGAAGCCGTAATTTTCCCGGCGCTTCATGCCCCGAGTCGCGCCAGCGCCCAGTCGATATGCGTTTGCACGAGGGGTGTCGAGCTCGGTCGACAGGACCGCAACAGTTCGATAGTGCGCAGGTCGCGCGGACCGTTTCCGAGCGCCACCGCCAGATTGCGTCGCCACCGCTCGTAGCCCGCGCGGCGCAGTGCAGAGCCCTCGGTGCGTGCCAAATACTCTGCTTCTGTCCAGGCAAACAGGGTGCGCAAATCCGCTCTGTCGAGGTTATGGCGCGGAGCGAAATCCGGCAGCGTCGGGCGCTGGGCAAACCGGTTCCAGGGGCAGTGGATCTGGCAGTCATCGCACCCGAACACGCGGTTGCCAATCAACGGTCGCAGCGGCTCGGGTATGGCGCCGTCGTGTTCGATGGTGAGATAGGCAATGCAGCGCCGTGCGTCGAGCTGGCGTGGTCCGATGATTGCCCCGGTCGGACATACGGTCATGCACGCGCGGCAATTGCCGCAGTGGTCTTCCGGTGTGGCGGGCGTGAGGGGCAGAGGCAGGTTGGTATAGATCTCGCCGAGAAAAAACCAGGAACCCGCGGCTCGATCAATGAGCAAGGTGTGCTTGCCGATCCAGCCGAGACCGGCTTTTTCGCCGAGGGGTTTCTCCAGAACGGGAGCGGAATCAGTGAACGCGCGGTACTGGCCGCCAAGATCTCGGGCAGCCGTGTCGATACGACGGGCAAGACGAGCCAGGCGCTGGCGCAGCACTCGGTGATAATCCCGACCTAGCGCATAGCGGGAGATATAGGCTCGGTCGCCCTCCCTGAGGGTGGCGAGCGCGTCCGCGCCGGCGCCGGGATAAGGCATGCGTGCGCTCAATATGCGCAGTGTGCCGGGTACCAGCGCTCGCGGGTCAAGGCGAAGATCCGCATGTCGGACCATCCAGTCCATCGTGCCGTGATTCCCCGCCTCGAGCCAGCGGCGAAAATGCGGGGCATAGTCTTCGAGATCGGTGTCGGTGACGCCGATGCGGTCGAAGCCCAGTTCCGCAGCCCATGCAGGAAGCTGTTGCGCGATTGCCTCGAGCGCCGGGTCGATGCCAGGGTCTTTCATGGGCTCAGTATACTGGGTGCCTGACCGGACCCGGCTGCGGAAAAACGTCGATGGGACAGGGAATAGTGACAGGCGATCGGACCTTGCCAGCGGGCTCCGCCCCGGTGCCGCTGCTGTGTACGGCAGCGCAATGCCGGGCTCTCGATCAGGCCGGCGCGCATGCGCTCGGTATTCCGACTTACGAGCTTATGCTGCGGGCGGGCCGGGCGGCGCTCGAGCTGCTGGTTCAGGCCTGGCCCAACGCGCGCTGCATAACCATCTGCTGCGGCAAGGGCAACAACGCGGGCGATGGTTATGTGGTGGCGGCGCTCGCGCGAGACCGAGGTCTTGAGGTCGAGTTGCTGCAGGTGGGTAGCGAGGCACAGCTTGTGGGCGATGCAGCCAGCGCGCGCGATGCGGCTCTGGCGGTGGCGATTGTGCCGGTGACCGAATGGCCATCCGCGCCGCGGGGCGATGTGGTGGTCGATGCGCTGCTCGGCACGGGGCTGCGTGGCGCGCTGGCGCCGCCCTATGCGGCGGCGGTGGATTGGATCAACGGCAGTGGCCGTCCGATTCTCGCGCTTGACCTGCCTTCTGGGGTTGAGGCGGATACCGGGGCGGCTGCGAGCCCCGCGGTTCAGGCGACCGTCACCTTGCAGTTCATCGGACGGAAGATCGGTTTGTATACCGGTGCTGGGGTGGACCATGCGGGGGTGCGTCGTTTCGACGCGCTTGGGCTCGATAGCCGGCTCTTGTCTGCCGTTGAGGGTGTGCCGCTCTGGCGGGTGGCGTCGCTTCCCGTGTGGGCCCGACTGCCGCCCCGAGCGCAGAGCGCCTACAAGCAGCGCTTCGGGCATGTGCTTGTCATCGGTGGAGATCACCACATGGGTGGTGCGCCGATCATGGCGGCAGAAGCAGCCCTGCGGGTTGGCGCGGGGCTCGTCACCGTGTTGACTCGATCGGAACATCAACCTGCGCTGCTCGCGCGCAGACCGGAGGCGATGGTCATCGATGCGGATGATGGGTCGGCGCGCAAAGAAGCTTTCCTCCGCGCCTCCTGTCTCATTGTGGGGCCGGGCCTTGGACGACAGGCTTGGGGGCGTCAGCTCCTTCGCGAGGCGCTTGATTCCGGTCTGCCGATGGTTCTCGACGCGGACGGATTGAATGGTCTGGCGGACACCGGCTGGCACGCCTCGGGTCCGATAATTGGAACACCGCACGTGGGTGAGGCGGCAACCCTTCTCGGCGTGCAGACCGCGGTTGTGCAGCGCGACCGACCCGCCGCAGCCGAAGCCCTGGCGGCACGTCTCGGCGGTGTCGCAGTGCTGAAAGGAGCGGGCTCGCTTGTGGCAGCCCTCGCGGAAGGTGGCGCTGCTCGTGTGCTCGGCGTGTGCGCACATGGCAATCCGGGTATGGCGAGCGCGGGTATGGGTGACGTGTTGGCCGGGATCATCGGAGGTCTGCTCGCCCAGGGGTTGCCGGCGGCAGCTGCGGCCCTTACCGGGACCTGCCTGCATAGCGCCGCGGCGGACCGGGCATCGGCGCGGTTGGGCGAGCGGAGCCTGCTGGCCACTGATCTGCTTGTCGATCTGATTGCGCTCTTGGCGGAAGACGAGCAACGCGCGCCGGGTCGGCCTGCACAGCGTTCGTCGCTCTCGGACGACGGGGCCTGGGTTGGGTTCGGTGACTGAGCCAGCGAGTGAAACCGAGCGATGACAGATGAGATAGAGCGGCGGGTCTGGCATCTTCCGGATGAAGCGGCGATGGAAGCTATGGGCCGTGTTTTGATCCCGCTCCTGCCGCGCGGGGCGGTAATTTTCCTGCACGGTGAGTTGGGCGCAGGCAAGACGACGCTGGTTCGAGGCATTCTGCGCGGGCTGGGATATGCCGCTTCTGTGAAGAGTCCCACGTATACCATTATCGAGCCTCATGATTTAGGTTTCGGGATGGTCTATCATCTCGACCTGTATCGGATCTCGGATCCCTCGGAGATCGATTTTCTCGGCATCGATGAGTTGTATGGCGAAGGCATGCTTACCTGCATCGAATGGCCCGACCGCGGCGCTGGGCATTTGCCGCCGCCCGATGCCGAGATCTGGCTTTCGGTCCATGGAACGGGCCGGCGGCTTGAGCTGGCGGTGGCTAGTCGTGGCGGTGCTGCTGAGCCTTTGCGGGGTCCCGGCTGAGGCACGTCAGGTGTCTGCGCTGGTGCTGCAGGAGGCCGAGCAGCTGACGCTCGTGGGCCTCGATCTGTCGGCATCTGCCGAATTTGCCATTTTCACTCTCGCCAATCCGCATCGGGTGGTGGTCGATCTGAAGCAGGTCCGCCCAACTCCGGGATTTTCCGCGGCGGCGGCGCTCAAGGGTCAGCATCGTGTACGCGCTGTTCGGACCGCCGTGCACGGCGCCGATTATCGTCTGGTTTTCGATGTCTCGGGCCCCGTGCAGCCGCAGGGTGCGCGCCTTGAGACGCGCGGCGGCGATGGACGACGTCTCGTGTTTGAGCTCCATGGCGCGCCCGCCGCTCCGGTGACGGTTGCGCTGGGCAACGCCGCCGGGTCGGGGCTGACCGAGGGCGTGAAGCCCACAAATCACAACCTCCGCGAGCTCGTGGTGGCCATCGATGCCGGGCATGGCGGCCAGGATCCGGGCGCCATTGGTCCCGGCCGCATTCAGGAAAAGCACGTTACCCTCAATATCGCGCGCAAACTTGCGGCGGCGATCGATCGCATGCCGGGCTATCGCGCGCGACTCGTCCGCAGCGGGGACACGTTCATCCCCCTCCGTGACCGCGTGCGCATTGCTCGGGAGTACCGGGCAGATCTGTTCATCTCGATTCACGCGGATGCGTTTCGCAATCCGCGTATCTCGGGGGGCTCGGTCTATACCCTTTCGGATCGCGGAGCCACCAGCGAGAACGCGCGCTGGCTTGCGGAGAAGGAAAACCGTTCCGATTTGCTCGGTGGAGTCGGCGATGTCTCCCTCGGCGACAAGGACGACATGCTGGCGCATGTGCTGCTCGATCTATCGATGACCGCTAACCGTTCGGCGAGCATCGAAGCGGGTCAGGCGGTGCTGTCAGAATTGGCAGCTGTTGGGCGGTTGCACAAGCGGCGTGTGGAGCAGGCGGGCTTCGTCGTCTTGAAGTCGCCGGACATGCCATCGATTCTGGTTGAGACGGGTTTCATCTCGAACCCAGAGGAGGCGCGCCGGCTTAATACCAACGCGCACCAGGACCGCTTGGTTCAGGCGATTGCGTCTGGTGCCCGCAAATATCTCGAGCGCAATGCCCCGCCGGGCACGCTGGTGGCGGCCCGCGCGGCGAGCGGCCCGGGAGCGCGCGCGGCCACCGCCGCAGGCGTGTCCGCACAGTCGGGAAGCGCCGTGCGCTACGTCATCGCCCGAGGTGATACGCTGTCCGGCATTGCCAGCCGGTATGGCGTTCCGACCCAGCGCCTGCGTGTCGCCAACGGATTGCGTAGTGACGTGATCAGGATCGGACAGACGCTGCTCATACCGGCCGGCTGACGCCGGGACGGGAGCGCATGACAGGACGAATTCACGAGCTTGGGGCGATGGTCGCCAACCAGATCGCGGCGGGCGAAGTGGTGGAGCGGCCGGCGTCCTTGGTCAAGGAGCTGATCGAAAACAGTCTTGATGCGGGCGCCAGCGAAATACTGGTCGTGGTCGAGGAGGGCGGCGTCAAGCGCGTGCTCGTGCGCGACGACGGCGTGGGTATACATGCCGATGACCTGTCGCTCGCGCTGCGGCGGCATGCGACCAGCAAGATTCGTTCAGCCGATGATCTCGCCGAGGTTGTGAGTCTGGGATTTCGCGGGGAAGCGCTCGCGAGCATGGCATCGGTTGCGCGCGTCACCGTCACCTCCCGCACAGCGACGGCCGCGGCTGCGGCCGCTATCGCGGTAGCGGGATCGGATCTGGGATCGGTGGCTCCGGCGTCGCATCCGTTCGGCACCACGGTTGAGGTTCGGGATCTGTTCTTCAACACGCCCGCCCGGCGCAAGTTTTTGAAGAGCGAACGCACGGAGCTCGCTCAGATCGACGGGGTCGTCCGCCGCACGGCGCTCGCCCATCCTGAGGTCGGGTTTGAGCTTCGCCACGGCGCGGACCGCCCGCTGCTGGCGCTGCCGTCCAGCAGCGCGGAGCAGCGTGTCGCCAGGCTGCTCGGTGCCGAGTTCGTGAGGCAAAGCGTTGTTATCGACACTGAGGCCCTCGATATGCGCCTCCACGGCTGGATCGCGCAGCCAACGTGGAGTCGCAGCCAGCCCGATCAACAGTTTTTTTATGTGAATGGACGCGTGGTCCGGGACAAGCTGATTGGTCACGCCGTACGGCAGGCCTACCGCGATGTGCTCTACGGCGCACGGCACCCCGTGTTCGTGCTGTTTCTCGAACTGCCACCGGGTCAGGTCGACGTCAATGTGCATCCGACCAAGCATGAAGTGCGCTTTCGCGATGCACGCACTGTCCACGACTTCATTTTCGGGCGCTTGAATCGTGCGCTGCGCGATGTGCGACCGGATGGCGTCACCGGCATGGTGCGTGATGCGCGCGATACCGAACTGAGCCCCACGGCGAGCGCAACGCGAGCATCCGTGGCGCCGGTCGGCCAGTCGCAGCCACTGCCCCTCGGCTGGTCTGCGCTCCCGTCGGAAAATGTGCTGAACGCGCTAGCCGCGGTTCGCGTCGAGGCGCCGCCTGCCGCGTGGAGTTTCACCAAAGCCTTCGCACCGGCCGCCGCTGAATCGAGGCCCGTCTCCGACGCAGACCTGGGTCCTCCCCCTCTGGGATACGCCATTGGGTTACTGCACGGGATCTATATTCTGGCCCAGAATGCGCACGGACTGGTCCTGGTGGACATGCACGCGGCGCACGAACGCGTGATGCATGAGGCGCTGAAGCGGGAGCTCGAGAGCCGAGCCATCGTTCGCCAGCGGTTGCTCGTGCCGCTGGTGCTCGATGTCACTGAGCCGGAGGCAGATCGTGTTGAGCTGCATGGCGCTGGGTTCGAGACGCTGGGTTTAGTGCTCGAGCGCAGTGGTCCGATGACGGTGACAGTGCGTGAGGTCCCCGTGCTGCTCGCGGATGGGGATATTGCAGGATTGGTGCGGGATCTGCTCTCGGATCTCGCTGAGTTCGGCGACGCAGCCGATTTTGCGGGCAAGCTGGAGGAGCGCCTCGCCAACATTGCCTGCCGGGCCGCGGGGCGCGCGCACCGAAGCCTCACGCTGCCGGAGATGAACGCGCTGCTACGCACGATGGAGCGGACTGATAACGCCGGGCAGTGCAGCCATGGGCGTCCGACCTATCGTATTTACCGGCTCGAAGCGTTAGACCAGCTCTTCCTGCGCGGACAATGACGGGCGCGCCTGATCATCGCGCGACCCAGCCGGATGGGGCCCCGAGACGCATGCTGGCTATCGTGGGTCCCACCGCAGCGGGCAAGACCGCCGCTGCGCTCACCCTTGCCGACCGTTTTCCTTTGGCGCTCATCAGCCTGGATTCCGCGCTGGTTTACCGCGGGCTCGATATTGGTACCGCGAAGCCTTCCCTCGAGGAGCAGCGGCGCCATCCCCACGCGCTCATCGACATTCGGGATCCCTCGGAGAGCTATTCGGTTGCGGATTTCGTCGCCGATGCAGATGCGGCGGTCAGGGCGGCGCGGGCCGCGGGACGGGTGCCGGTGCTGGTGGGCGGCACGATGCTCTATCTGCGAGCTTTTCGTGACGGGCTTGCACCTTTGCCAGCGACAAACCCGGAAATCCGCGCGGCGCTGATCGCAGAGCTGAACGAGCGCGGATCGGCGGCGCTGTACGCTGAGCTCGTCGGCGTCGATCCCGAAGCGGCGAGGGGAATCCATCCGAATAACCCGCAGCGACTCCTGCGCGCGCTGGAGGTATGGCGACAATCCGGTCGACCGCTGTCTGCCCATTGGGCGCTGCAGCGTGATACCAGCGTTCGCGAGCGCCTGGGTATCGATCTCGACGTGGTCGCCTGGACGCCGGAGCCGCGTGCGGAGCTGCATGCCCGCATCGAGACTCGGCTAGATGCGATGCTCGACGCGGGATTCGTTGCCGAGGTCGACGCCCTGCGCAGGCGCAGCGACCTGCATGCGGACCTGCCGAGCCTGCGCGCGGTGGGTTACCGACAGATTTGGGAGTGGCTCGACGCCCCTTCCGATATGACGCGCCTGCGAGCGTCGATGCTGGCCGCGACGCGCCAGCTCGCGCGTCGCCAGCTCACTTGGATTCGTAATCTGGGCGGAATCCAGGCGGCTGAACCTGCGCGTGCCATGCAGTTCGCGTCCGATGCGCTGGCCCGAGCAGTGGCCGCCGGGTGCTGATCGCGGCCATCGCAGCTTGAAATATCGACAGGTCGCCGCCATATTGCCGACGCGTCGCCCGCTACGGACGGCGAGGAGACCGAACCTATGCCGAAGGCCCACTCACTGCAGGATCCTTATCTGAACGCGCTGCGAAAGGAGCGTGTCCCGGTATCAATCTATTTGGTGAATGGAATCAAGCTGCAAGGTCAGATCGAATCCTTCGATCAGTTCGTAGTGCTGCTCCGCAACAATGTCAGTCAAATGGTCTACAAGCACGCGATTTCCACCGTGGTGCCGTCACGTAATGTTAAGTTCGCCGCTCAGGGACCCGATGCAGGGGAAGACGCGGACGCCATGGAGTGATCCGTTTTTCCTGATGGACTCCCGTAAGACTCACGGGAGACCCTGTCCCATCGCCCGATAACGGGCAGGAGTGCATGTGTTCTTTGATCGTCCCGAAGCGGGTCGCCGTGCGGTGGTCCTGCACTTGTCCTTCAAGGATCGCAGTATTGCCGAGCCGGATAGCCCGGAGGAGTGCGTCGAACTCGCGCGTTCTGCTGGCGTCGAGGTCGTCGATACGGTCATTGGCAGTCGCCAAAAACCTGACCCTCGCGCGTTCATCGGTGCGGGCAAAGTCGAGGAACTGAAGTCTCGCTTAGCCGAGATCGGTGCGGATCTGGTGATCGCTAATCATGCGCTGTCTCCGACCCAGCAGCGCAATCTCGAGCGCATGCTCGGCTGCCGAGTGATGACGCGCACCGAGCTCATCCTGCACATTTTCGCAGACCGGGCGCGTACCTATGAAGGCAAGCTGCAGGTGGAGCTGGCGCAGCTGCAGCATGCGCAAACACGACTCGTTCGTGGCTGGACCCACCTCGAGCGTCAGAAAGGCGGTATCGGTCTGCGTGGTGGCGCGGGCGAGACTCAGCTCGAGCTGGATCAGCGCATGCTGGCTGAGCGGGTGCGGGCAACGGAGCAGAAGCTTGCGGCCGTCGAGGCTCGGCGCGCCCAGGGTCGTCGGCGTCGGCAGCGAGGTCAGATCCGCACAGTGGCGCTAGTCGGCTACACCAACGCGGGTAAATCGTCGCTGTTCAACGCGCTCACCGCTGCATCTGTGCTTGCGGAGGACAAGCTGTTCGCGACGCTGGATCCGACCATGCGTCAGCTCAAGATCCCCGGCGTCGGCGCCGTGGTGCTGGCCGACACGGTCGGGTTCGTCAGTCATCTCCCGCACGCCCTGGTGAAGGCCTTTAAGGCGACGCTCGAAGAAGTGGCGAATGCGGATCTGCTGCTGCACGTGGTGGATGCGGCGGGGCCGGACCCGGGGGAGCGGATCGAGCAGGTGAACGCCGTGTTGGCTGAGATCGGCGCGCGCTCGCTCGCGACGATCATCGTTCTGAATAAGATGGATGCGTTACCCCGGGATCACGCTGGTGTGCCCGCGCTCGGGCTCGATGACGTGGCGGTTGTGCCTGTCAGCGCTCGGACCGGTTTCGGTTTGTCGGCGCTGCTGGAAGCGATTGCCGCGGCACTGGGCGTTTCGGCGCCGCTGAGACTCATGCTCGGTCCCATGGATGGGCGTCTGCGCGCTTTTCTTTACCGATCCGGCGCAGTGCTCGAGGAATCACCCGGCGATGACGGTGGAAGTTCAATACTCTTGCAGGGCGAACCCGCGCTGCTCGATCGAGTCGAACGCGAGGCGCCGGGATTGTTGCAGCGGTCAGGGGTGCTCCCTAGACTTGCGCGCGAATCCGACCCCGAATATGACAAGGAGCATGTTTGATGGCCTGGAACGAGCCTGGCGGTGGCAAGGACCCCTGGGGCAATCGCGGCGATCAGGGGCCGCCGGATCTGGATGAGGCTTTTCGCAAGTTGCAAGCGCAGCTGGCGGGCATCTTCGGTGGCGGCCGTGGTAGTGCGGGCAGCCCGGGCGGTGGTTTCAATGCCAAGGTGTTCGGGATTCTCCTCGGACTTGGGGCCATCGGCTATTTCGCGCTGGGGCTTTATCAGGTCGACCAGGGCGAGCAGGGGGTGGTGTTCCGGTTCGGCGCCGTGCAGGAACAGGTCGTCGGTCCAGGTCTGCACTGGAACCCGCCGATCATCGACCGCGTCGAGAAGGTTAATGTGACGCGGATCAATTCCCATAGCCATCAGGCGCTCATGCTGACCGAGGACGAAAACATCGTCGACGTCTCTCTGACGGTCCAGTACGTGGTCGCAGATCCCAAGGCTTTCCTCGTGAATGTGCGCGACCCGCGGGTCAGCGTGACGCAGGCGACGGAAAGCGCCCTGCGCCACGTCGTGGGCGGCTCGATCATGAACGACGTCATCACTGAGGGTCGGGAAGCGATTGGTATTGGCGTGCAGGAGCGGTTGCAGTCCTATCTCGACAGCTACGGCACGGGTATTCGTCTCGACAAGGTCAACATCGATCGCAGTGCGCCGCCCAGCCAGGTTGCGGATGCGTTCAATGATGTCCAAAAGGCCAAGGAAGACGAACAGCGCGTGATCAATGAAGCCAATGCGCATGCGGAAACAGTCATTCCGGAGTCCCGCGGCGAGGCACAGCGAATCATCGAAGAGGCGAATGCTTACCGCGATCGCGTCGTGGCGCGGGCAGAGGGCGAGGCTGATCGCTTCAATAAGCTGCTGACAGAGTACAAGCAGGCTGAAAGCGTAACGCGGGACCGACTGTACATCGACGCCATGGAGTCTGTCCTCAGCAGCACGTCCAAGGTCATGATCGCTATGAAAGACGGGAACAACATCATGTATCTGCCGCTGGATCGAATTGCGTCGGGCGCAGGCGTGACGCCGCCAGTGGGCGGTGACGAAGCTATTCGCGGCATTGCCGATTCGGTCATTCGTCAACTGGATGCCCGCGCCGCTGGAAACAGCGCGCGCTCCAACCGTTGAACCTCCCATCTGAGACGGGCTGACATATGAACTCGCGTAGCATGGCTCTCGGCATCATCATCGCGCTCGCGCTGGTGGCTCTGTCCAACAGCGTTTACACCGTTCATCAGACGGAACGCGCGATCCTGTTGCGCTTTGGTGCGGTATCCCAGGCGGACGTCCCTGCGGGCCTTCATTTCAAGCTGCCCATCGCAGAAACCGTGCGTCGCGCGGATGGGCGCGTGCTGACGCTCGACTCGCAGTCGGAGACGTACTTCACGCAGGAGAAGAAGCCACTCATCGTCGATTCGTTCGCCAAGTGGCGAATCATGGATGTGCAGCGTTTTTACGAAGCGACTGGTTTCGACGAGAGCGTGGGCAACCGTATTCTTCAGGAGCGGATCAACGAAGGGTTGCGCAACCAGATCAGCCGCCGCGATATGCATGAGGTGGTCTCGGGTCAGCGCGACCAGCTCATGATCGACCTGCGCGATCAGCTCAATCGGGTAATGGGTCAGGCGGCAGGCATCGAAGTGGTCGATGTGCGGGTCAAGCGTATTGACCTCCCGGCCGAAGTGTCGGCATCGGTATTCGAGCGTATGAATTCTGAGCGTCAGATTGAAGCGCGGCAGTATCGGGCAACGGGGCGGGAACTTGCCGCGGGGATTCGCGCTGACGCAGAGCGCCAGAAGGTGGTAATCGAAGCCGAGGCCTACCGCCAGGCGGAACAGGTGCGGGGTGATGGCGATGCCCGCGCCGCCTCGATTTATGCGTCCGCTTTCAGCAAGGACCCAGAGTTCTATTCCTTCTACCGCAGTCTGAACGCCTACACCAATGTGTTCACAGATCGGTCGGACGTCCTTGTACTTGATCCCGAGAGCGAGTTCTTCAAGTATCTCGATCCGGAATAGTGATGCGTCCGCGTCGCGCTGACGGTCGTCGGCGGGACGCAAGCACTTTGCTGCAATCGCAAGGAATCCCGTCGTGACCGACACCCTCAATTGGCGCTTGCCGGAAGGCGTCGAGGATCTACTGCCGCCTGAGGCCTGGGCGCTCGAGCAGGTGCGTCGCCGCGTGCTCGATATTTTTCATCGAGCGGGATTCGAATACATCGAGCCTCCGGTCATCGAGTATCTGGACGCGTTGCTGGTCGGCTCCGGCGGAGACCTCGATCTGCAGACCTTCAAAGTTGTGGATCAGCGCTCCGGCCGGCTGCTGGGCGTGCGCGCTGATATGACCTCGCAGGCAGCGCGTATCGACGCGCATAGCCTGTCCGCGACGGGTATCCGGCGGCTGTGCTACGCGGGAACGGTGGTGCACGCGAACCCTGCGGGCGTGCTGGATAGTCGCATACCGGAAAAAGCCGGCGCCGAGATTTTCGGCGCCTCGTCGCTCGAAGCAGACGCCGAAGTGATTGCGTTGCTGCTGGACGTGCTGCACGCCGCGGGCCTCGAACGCCCGGTGCTGGTTCTGGGGCATGTCGGAATTTACCAGCACTTGGTGGCGCCGCTTGAGCTGGCTGCGGATGTGGAACGACAGCTGTTCGCTGCGGTCCAGAGCAAGGCGCAGACGGATATTGCCCAGTTGCTCTCCGAGTGCCCCGAGGCGCAGCGTATTATCGCGCTGCCAACGCTGATGGGGCGTAGGGATGTGCTCGCAACAGCCCGTGACGTGCTGGCCGGTGCACCCGCACCGGTGTTTGCCGCGCTGCAGACCCTGGCCGCTCTGGCGGATACGGTTGCGGAACAAGTTCCGCAGGCTGACCTCCGTTTTGATCTCGCGGAGCTTGCGGGGTACGGCTATCACAATGGGCCCGTGTTCACCGCCTATCAGGGCGAGCGCGGTAACGCCCGTGCGCGAGGGGCGGCGATTGCGCGGGGCGGAAGGTACGACGGCGTTGGCGCGGCATTCGGTCGAGCGCGACCCGCGACCGGATTCGATATCAATCTGAAGCAGCTGCTCGCCGCCGACGCCCGGTCAGGCGGGGTTGGCGAGGATCGGGCCGTTTGGGTGCCCTGGCAGGTGGGTGCTTCGGAAGGTCTGCAGGCGGACGACAGGTCGGCTAGAATCCGCGCGCTCCGCGCCGCCGGAGAGATTGTGATCGTTGCTCTCGCCGCTGACGAACCGGCTCCGAGCCGCTGCGATCGGCTGTTGACCCACGGCGCGAATGGCTGGTCAGTCGAGCCTCGGAACTAGCAGGCATAAAGCATGGGACGCAATGTCGTCGTGGTCGGCACCCAGTGGGGTGACGAAGGGAAAGGAAAGATCGTCGATCTCCTGACCGAGGAGGTTGCGGCGGTGGTGCGCTTTCAAGGTGGTCACAACGCCGGGCACACGCTGGTGATTGGTGGACAGAAGACGGTCCTGCACCTCATACCTTCGGGCATTCTCCGCCCAGAAGTGCAGTGTCTGATTGGTAACGGCGTGGTGCTTGAACCGCACGCGCTTCTCAAAGAGATCGTCGGTCTCGAGACGCGCGGTGTGCCGGTGCGGGAACGTTTGCGCATCAGTGCCGCTTGCCCACTCATTCTCCCCTATCACGCTCGTCTGGACCTGGCGCGAGAGGCCGCACGTGGTAGCCAGAAAATCGGCACCACCGGGCGCGGGATCGGTCCCGCATACGAAGATAAGGTCGCGCGCCGCGGCGTACGTCTTGGGGACATGTACTACTGGTCAGAGTTCTCCGCGCGGCTTGAGGAAGTCATGCACTTCCATAACTTCGTGTTGACGCAGTACTACAAGGCCGATCCGGTCGATTTTCAGCAGACGCTTGATGAGTGTGCCGCCGTCGCCGAGCAGTTGAAGCCCATGGTCGCGGATATTGTCTCGATTCTGCACGGCCTCCGCGAAGCCGGTCGCAATATTCTCTTTGAGGGCGCGCAGGGCGCTTTGCTCGATATCGATTTGGGCACCTATCCCTTTGTTACGTCGTCCAACACGACGGCGGGCGGTACAGCGGTGGGCAGTGGCTTCGGTCCACGCTACCTCGACTATATCCTCGGCATTACCAAAGCCTATTCCACCCGCGTCGGGTCGGGCCCGTTTCCGACCGAGCTGTTCGATGACGTCGGCGCGCGCTTGGCGTCGCGAGGTCATGAGTTCGGCTCGACGACGGGTCGTCCGCGCCGTTGCGGCTGGTTCGATGCGGTGGCGCTGCGGCAGGCGGTGCAGATCAACAGCATTTCGGGGCTGTGTCTCACCAAACTCGACGTGCTCGACGGGCTTGAGACGCTACGCATCTGTGTCGATTACAAAACCACCGACGGAACCCCCGGTGTCGCGCGCTTCGCAAACGAGTATTACGCGGACATTCAGCCAATCTATGAGGAACTGCCGGGTTGGCAGGAATCTACACTGGGGGCTCGGCAGGTGGCGGACCTGCCACCGAATGCCCGCCGCTACATTGCCCGTATCGAGGAAGCGGTCGGTGCCACCATCGACATCATTTCGACCGGGCCGGATCGTGACGAAACGATTGTCTTGCGCGATCCATTCGTGGGTTGACCGTCGGCATGTCGATGGACCCACGCTTGCTCGAATTTCTGGTGTGTCCCGTCACCAAGGGGGCGCTGATTCTGCACCGGGAATCCGACGAGTTATGGTGTCGGGCGAGCGGGCTCGCGTATCCCATCCGCGACGGTGTCCCGGTGATGCTCCAGGACGAGGCGCGGCACCTGACGGATGATGAACGGGATTCGCTTCGAAGCTGATCCGCGCTTTCGTGATTTAGAGCGCCCGCAGGGGTGCTTTTAGGTCATCGCCTTGACAGTAGTGCCTGTGCGCTTCGAAACGGTTTAGCTACAATCTTCAGCCGGCCCGTCTTAGCGTTACGGTCCAAAGGGGAGCGTTGCATGAACAAGCCCGAGTTGATTGCGGTCAACAACATGCCCGATGTGTCCAGCATGGGACTGCAGCAGCCCCATGCGACGCTGGATTGGGTGGGCATGTCCGGCATTCACCAGCCGCTCAATGTGCGCGACGGTCGGGCGGTGCGCCAAGCGCAGACTCGGGTACAAATCTATGTGGACCTGGCCGATGAGATGGCCAAGGGCATCCATATGTCTCGGCTCTACCTGATTCTGGATGAGCACGCTGAAACCCGCGCGCTCTCGCCCGCGGGCCTCAAACTTATGCTGGCGAGCGTCCTCGAGAGCCATCGGGATTTGAGCTCTCAGGTGTTCATTCAGTTTGATTTCGATTACATCCTGCGCCGGAAGGCGCTTGTCAGCGACAATTCTGGTTGGAACGCCTATCCGGTGACGATTAAGGGCACCTTGCGCCAGGGTGAAATCGCGCTCGAGCTCAAGCTGGGGGTGCAATATTCTTCGACGTGCCCGCAGTCGGCCGCCCTGGCGCGGCAGCTGATCCAGAACCAGTTCGAGGTTGATTTCCCTAGTGCCTCCTCCGTGCGCGCGAGCGAGGTCAAGGCATGGCTTGGCACCTCTCAGGGGATTGTCGCCACACCACACAGTCAACGCAGCCACGCGTGGGTTCTCACTAAACTCGCTGACGGGTTAGAAGAGTTTCCGATCTCCGACCTGGTGGATCTCATTGAGGGCACGTTGCGCACCCCGGTGCAGACTGCGGTGAAGCGTGAGGACGAACAGGAGTTCGCGCGCTTGAATGGTCAGAACCTCATGTTTATCGAGGACGCGGGTCGCAAACTCAAGCATGCGCTTGCGGGGGATACCCGACTCGCCGACTTCTGGGTCCGGATCGAGCATCATGAGAGCCTGCACGCGCACGACGCTGTGGGCGTATTCACCAAGGGTGTCACCGGCGGCTACGCGCCGGTACCCTGACCGGGGCCGCGCCCGCATTGTGCGGGCGGGGCTCATTCTTCTGTCGGGAGCGTCGTCACCATGAGCGTGGATGTGGTCATCAGCGGCGCTGGGCTTTGGCGCCCTCCCTATCGCATCACCAACGAAGAGCTCGTCGCAAGCTACAACGCCTGGGTTGACCTGCACAACGCTACGCACGCGGATGAGATTGCGGCGGGTGCTCGTGAGGCAAAGCCTTATTCCAGCGTTGAGTTTATCGAGAAGGCGTCGGGTATTCGTAGCCGCTATGCCTATCAGAAAGCTGGCACATTAGATCCCGCGCGCATGCGTCCGAGCATTCCTCATCGCAGGGAAGACGAGCTGTCCCATCAGGCTGAAATGGCGCTGGCCGCAGCGCACAGCGCGCTCGCAGCGGCTCGCCGTTCACCTGCCGATATCGACATGGTGATTGTGTCGTGTGCCTACACCGAGCGCGCGTATCCCGCCATCGCAATCGAGGTTCAGCACGCGCTGGGTATTGAAGGCTTTGGCTTCGATATGCTGGTAGCGTGTTCCGCCGCGACTTTCGCGCTGCAGCGGGCTGTGGATGCCCTGAAGGCAGGCTCGGCGCGAGGCGTTCTCGTCATCAATCCGGAACTGACGTCTCCTCAGATCAACTATTGCGATCGCGATAGCCATTTCATTTTTGGCGACGTTGGCACCGCTGTCGTACTCGAGCGCGCGGACACCGCGATTGCGCCGCACCGCTACCAGATCCTCGGCACCCGCGCGCAAACGCTGTTCTCAAACAATATTCGTTCTAATTTTGGCTATGTAGCTCGCGCAGAAGACACCGATCCCTTCGGCCCCGCTAATCTGTTCCATCAGAACGGACGCAAGGTGTTCAAAGAGGTGTGTCCGATGGCCGCCGAGCATCTTGAGCGGCACGTGGCAGCATTGGGAATCGAGGTCGCGGAGGTGCGGCGCTGGTGGCTGCACCAGGCCAACCGAAACATGAACGAACTCATCATTCGACGCCTGCTCGGGCGCGATGCGTCTGCCACCGAGGCGCCGATTGTGCTGGACGAGTTCGCAAACACCGCGTCTGCGGGTTCGATTATTGCCTTCTGCCTGCACCACGAAGATCTCGTGCCAGGCGATCTCGGCGTCATCTGTTCCTTTGGCGCTGGTTATTCGATTGGTTCGTTGGTGGTACGCAAGCTCTGAATGGGGCTTCCCTTAAGACGCCGCAGGCTTCTTTTAAGACGCCGCAGCCTTCTTCTAAGACGCCGCAGCCTTCTTCTAAGACGCCGCAGGCGCTGGCGGCGTGCCTGGCAGGTGGCGGATGTGAACGTCGAGTTGCGGGAAGGCCATGTTCACCCCGTGCTCCGCGAAAAGATCGGCAATGCGAATATTGAGGTCGTTCTGCACCAACAGGCGATGGTCGATGCTATCCACGAAGACGCGCAATTCGAAATCGAGAGAGTTCGCGCCAAATGCGACAAACCAGCTCTGCGGCGCGGGTTCCTGCATGACCAGGGCATGCTCGCGCGCCGCCTGTAGCAGCAGATCAAGGACCTGCTTGGGGGGCGTGCCGTAATCAACCCCGACTTTGATCGTGATCCGCGTGACGGTGTCGCTCAGCGTCCAGTTCACGAGCTGCCCGGTAATGAAGTTCTTGTTCGGCACCACGATTTCTTTGTTATCGAAATCGGCGAGGCTGGTGGCTCGCGTGCGAATTCTTGTGACGCGACCGGTGAGGTCGCCGATGGTAATGATGTCGCCGACCCGGAACGGGCGCTCAAACAGCAGTATCAAACCCGAAACGAAGTTCGCGAAAATTTCCTGCAGGCCGAATCCGAGACCAACGGTGAGCGCTGCCGCTAGCCACTGCAGTTGCGACCAGCGCATGCCAAGCATGCCAAGCCCGATAATCATGCCCACGATGACGATGGCATAGCGCAGAACGCTGGTGATGGCATAACGTGTCGCCGCATCCACGTGCGTGCGCGACGTGAGCAGAATCTCGACCAGCCCTGGCAGGTTGCGCGCGCCAATGACCGTCAGGGTCAGCGCGATGAGCCCAAGCAGAAGTGCTTTGAGCGTGACAGGCACATCCGTTGCGGTGCCGTCTGCGGCGGTTTCCGACAGCGACCAGAGGACCACCTCGTCCAATCGAGCGAAGGCGGGCATCAGGTCCATCCACGCCCAGGCAATCGCCATCGCAAAAACCGAATAGCGCAGCGCGCGCAGCAGTCGCCCGGTCTGCTGGTTGATCATGTCGAGCGTGACTTCCGGCGCCCCGTCCGTGGTCGTGCCGATTCGGACCGCGTCACGGCTGTCTGCTTCACGCAGCCGCAGCCGTTTTTCACCGATGACAAGCCAGCGCCCGATCAGGCCGAAAAGTACTGACAGGACCACGCACATGGTAATGGTCGCGAGCACGGACTGAAGCAGGATTCCCGCCGAATAGACATAGCCGCGAACCGCGAGTGCGACGATGGTGAGCGCCCCAAGGGGTAGGGCACAGCGCAAGAATATGCGCGCGCGCGAGGGTTCTGGGTCTAGCCCACGCGCCGCCCACACGCGACGTGGCGCCAGCGCATACCACAGCACGGCCGCAATGGTGACCGTGGCGATGACAATAGTGATCCGCGCTTCGACGTCATTTGATAGCTCGACGTTGCGAAAAAACGCGAGCAGTGCGAGGAAGTAGCTCGGCAACACGATCGCGGACAGGATCGGTAGCACCGTGCGCAGGGTCTCGCGGCGAGAGCGGACCCAGCGGAAATGGGCATGACCAAGACCCTGCTCCATCACCACCCAGTGCAGTAACAGAAACCCGCTCGTTGGGACGATCAGACCCAGCACGGCCTGACCTGTGGAATCGGTGAAGCGCCCGGTTTCGCCCGACGCGAGCAGCAGCACCCCGGTCAGGGCCAGCGCGCCGACCAAGGGAGCCGCGCCAATCAAAGTCCATAACAGGGCGCGCGCCGTGGCGCCGAGGTTATCCTGGTTGCCAAGCCGCGTGATGCTGGCCTCAGCGCGTATCCGATCGGGTGCCTGGCGCCGGAGTACAAACAGGGCGAGCAGCGCGGCGATGGCGAGGGCCCACCGGACAGGATTGGTTTTGAGTTCCGCAACGACCCGGTTGGAAAGGGTGAGGTAGCGTGATGGCTTTAGCAGGTCGCGAAAGCCGGCCGGTAGGCGCGCAACCCAGGCGGTGTCCACGGGGGCGTGGCTCGCGATCCAGAGGAGGTGCCGGTCGAGGAGCTGCCGCAGCTCCGCGGCGGTCGCTGTTTGTGCCACCAGCGCTGCCTCGCTCTGTTCCAGCGCCGAGATCCGGCGCTCGAAAAGCGGTTGCAGCCGGCTAAGGATTTCAGCTCGATCCCTGAGCAGTACGGTGAGTGCTGCGGGATCAACGGGGCTGGCAGAGCCCTCGTCTTCGTTTTCTGCGGCATACTCAAGGGTCAGCGAGGCGACAGCGCCCGGAAGATCGAGCAACAGTCGACTTTCGGCACTCAGATTGAACAGGCGCAGGCGCGTGGTACCGAGCGCGTTGCGGGTGGCGTCGAGGGCTTCCGACAACGCGGTAGGCGTCGCGATCTGGCGCCGCTCGCTCCACAGCCAGCGTCCCACCTGTTCGTTTCGAGCGCCGAGCTCGAGACGCGCACGGCTCTCCCGCAGCGCCGCCGCGCCGGAGTCCCGCGCTGATTCGATTAAAGAGAGTTGGCTCCGATCGGCACTGAGGGCGGTGTTTTCGTTCAAGAGTTCCGCGCCCAGGGCCTTGTTCTCATCCCGAACTCGGGCCACCAGGCCGGCCGCCGCCGCGAATTCGTCCGCGCGGGTCTCCAGGCGTTCCACGAGTGCATCAATATCCCGCCGTCCGAGGCTTGCGATATCCCGCTGCAGCGCCTCCATGCGCGCTAGGTGTAGCGCCCGCCGTGCCTTGAGCTCCGATAGCGAAAGTTCGAGTAGCTGCTGGCGCGCCACCGCCGTGTCCTGTTTCAGGTTCTCCAGTTCGAGCTCGGCGCTTAACCGGCGGCGCTCCGATGCCTGCGCAATGCGTCGCGCCTCCAGCACCACCTTGGGTTCATCCTTAGCCGGTGTGATCGGTGCCGCTAACGCTTCGATCTGCTGTCCGAGTAACACGATGTCGCTCGTGGAATGGGGCGTTCCGGACAGCACTTCTGCGAGCTGGGCGCCTGCGGTTTCTATCTCTTCATTGATGGCAGCGAGGGAGGTGCGCTCCTGGTTCAGCAGTCGTTCGAGCGTCTCGGCATCGGCCTGTCGGGGTAAGCGAGCGGCCCAGGTAACCAGCGCGCGCTCCTGGTCCATCGTCAGGGCACGGCGAAGCTCATGGGTACGAGCGGGCAATCGGGCCGCTTCTGCCCGCAGCCGCGCGATCTGCTCCGCCAGTTCGTCGGTTGTTTCCTCGTCGATCATGGCGGCATCCAGATCCGCCGCAGCCTTGGCGCGATCGGCTTCACTTATGTTGGCCGTCGCTAGCGCGCGGCGACCCGTTTCGATAGCCGTCTTGCTGGCGACGCTGACCGAGGGCGTCAGCAGGGCGAGCGTGAGAACGGCGAACCACAGGCGGATCGATGGGAGTGACATGCCTTACCTCGAGTGCTTCGATGATAGTACCGTCAAATCGCGCGGGGTTCCGACTCCCAAGGGTGCTGACAGGAATGCATTTCCGCGGATTGCGGCCGTTCGCAAAGTAGGTGCCTAATGCGGTCCAATCGAACGACCGGATGCGGATATCTTGGATTCGAGCCAGCTTCGCAACATTTTTTCCCGGGATCTCACCCACACGCTCATCCGTCTTGGGGTGCTTGCCCTGCTCGTGGCAGCCTGTGTCCAGATCGTGCAACCGTTTGTCGGGGTCCTTCTCTGGGCACTGATTCTTGCTATCGCGCTGTACCCTCTGCAGCAGCGGCTAGCGCGCAGGCTCGGCAGCCGTCAGGGGCTCGCGGCGGGGCTGATCGTGACCGCAGGCGTTGTTGGCATGGGCGTTCCCCTGACCCTATTGGGCACCTCGTTTGCCGCTCATCTGGACGAGCTCCAGGCGATACTGCAGCAGGACACGCTGGTGCTGCCGAAGCCTGATCCCGCTATCGCCGAATGGCCGCTGATCGGCGAACGGCTGTATGCCGCCTGGGCGGCGGCGGCCACTGATTTGCCCGGATACCTTGCAGAGCACAGGGCCGAACTGCAGAGCATCGCCCGGGGGGGATTCCGCGTGGCGGCCAGCACGGCAGGCGCGATTGGGCTGTTCCTGGCGGCGCTTATCGTGTCCGCCATCATGATGGCGTATGCAAAGCCAGGCAGCGCGGTGCTTGGCCGAATCTTCTGCCGACTGACCGACCCTGAGCTCGGGCTGCGACTGCAGACCCTCTCGACCGCGACGGTTCGATCGGTGGCCTCCGGCGTCATTGGCGTGGCTTTTGTTCAGGCACTGTTGCTCGGCATCGGCTTCCTGTTCGCGGGTATCCCCGCCGCCGGTGTTCTGGCGTTCGCGGTCATGTTCATTGGCATACTTCAGCTGCCTGCGCTGATCGTCTCGCTGCCGGTGATTGCTTATCTTTGGTGGTTGGGTGACGGCTCGACCACGGTTAATGCCTTGCTCACGGTTTACTTGATCGTTGCGGGAATGGCGGACAATGTGCTCAAGCCGCTGCTTCTGGGGCGCGGCGTTGAATCACCGATGGCCGTCGTGCTGCTTGGCGCTTTGGGCGGCATGGTGTGGTTCGGGATCGTCGGACTTTTCGTGGGTGCGGTGCTGCTCGCCGTCGGCTATCAGCTGTTAATGGAGTGGGTGGACGGCTTGGGCGAAGCCAGCGCGCAGGAGTCTTGAGTGGTGCCGAGGAAAGGACTTGAACCTTCACGGGGTTTCCCCCACCAGCACCTGAAGCTGGCGTGTCTACCAATTTCACCACCTCGGCATGAAGCGGTTGCCCGCTCGGCATCAGCGAACGGGTCGCGAAATGTACTGAACCTCGCTCGCGCCTGTCAATCTGGTGACCGTCCGCGCCTTCCCAGCTGCCCACGGCGGTGCCAGACTCTGCGCCCGGTCATGGTCGAGGTGGTACATGGTTCGGCGGGCAGGTGATCACGGTGCGCGTCTTACCGCAGCCGCCCTGCAGCGCGAGCTGCAGGCGTCCGGCCCGGGAAACCTGCGCGAACTCATGGTCCGCACCGGGCTCGAAGACGCCCTCGGGCGCAAACGCTTGCGCCTGCTCCTGCGCGGCATGCTGCGCGGGGGCGAGCTGACCGAGGACCTGGAAGGAAGATTTCACTCGGCGGTCGGTAGCTTTCGTGAGCGCCCAGCCGTGGTCGGCGTCATCGAGGCGCGCGGGCGTGACCTTTTTTTCGAGGGGCGGGGATTGCCGCGCGTGCGCGGGCAGCGGCTCCGCGGCGGCGATCGTATCGAGGCATTCGTCAACGACGAGCGGGTCGATATCCTGCGGGTTCTTGAGCGCTCGTCGCAGCTGCTGGTCGGCGAACTTCATATGCACGGTCGGCATGCTTGGGTCGAATCCCTGTCCCCGGATCACCGCGGTCGGGTCGCTCTGGAAGGCAGTCTACGGGGCGCCGTAAGCGGCAACACGGTCACCGTGCGTGTCACGGGCGAGGACCGTGCCGGGCTCACGGGTGAGTTGGTCGACATCCTCTCCGCGCGTTCGGGTGCAGCCCATGCGGCCGAGACGTTGTTGACCAGTCATGGCGTTCCCGTCGTCTGGCCCGACGCGGTCTCTGCAGCGGTCAAGCGACTGCCCAAGCAGGTGCAACCCTGGCGCTTCAAGTCCCGGCTCAATCTCGAGTCGTTGCCGCTCGTCACGATCGATGGCGAGACCGCGAGGGACTTTGACGATGCGGTATACGCAGAGCGCCGTCGCGGCGGCGGCTGGCGGCTCATCGTCGCGATTGCCGATGTCGCGCACTACGTGAAGCAGGGCGGGGCGCTGGATCAGAGCGCCTGGGAGCGAGGGACGTCGGTTTATCTACCGGACCGTGTGGTGCCGATGCTTCCGGAGGCGCTCTCCAATGAGCTTTGTTCGCTGCGCCCGCGCGAGCCTCGCCTTGCCGTTGCCTGCATTTTAAAGGTCTCCGCGCGAGGGATCGTCACTGACTTCGAGTTCCATGAGGCCGTGATCCGCTCATGGCAGCGGCTGACCTATACCCGGGTGCAGGAATTCATCGAGGCCGGGGCGCTGGATGTCGAGCCGCCGGTGCAGGATTCGTTGCGGGCGCTCTATGGCGTCTATGGTGCGCTGCGTACCGCGCGTGAAGCGCGGGGCGCGCTCGACTTTGATACGCACGAAGCCGTGCTCGAGCTCGCAGACGAGCATGTGACAGCGATTCATCCGGTTACGCGCCTGGACGCGCACCGCTTGATCGAGGAAGCCATGATTGCTGCCAACGTAGCAGCCGCGCAATTTCTCGAGGCGGGCGGACGCGCGGGCATGTACCGGGTTCACGAGCCGCCGGATGCGGATCGGTCTGAGCAGCTCCGTCAAGCGCTTGCCTATGCCGGGGTACGCATGGATCGTGGTGCCTCGACGCCTGCGGATATCCATGCGGCGCTCGCAGCACTCGGTGACCGTCCGGATCGCTTCATCTATGAGATGCTGGCTTTGCGGACCATGACCCAGGCCTATTACAGCCCCACCAACAAGGGTCACTTCGGCTTGGCGCTCGAACGCTATATGCATTTCACCTCCCCGATCCGCCGCTATGCCGACCTGGTGGTGCACCGGTCGATCAAAGCGCTGCTCCATGACGATCCTCCGCCGGCCGATGCTGACGCGCTGGTTCGCACGGGAATGCAGATCTCAACTGCGGAGCGCCGCGCCGAATCTGTGGCCTGGGGGGTCGAGGGCTGGCTCAAGTGTGAGCACGTCGCCAAACGCACGGGCGAAGTCTTCGACGGCGTCATCATGGGTGTGACCGAGTTTGGGGTGTTTGTCGAGCTGACGGGTTATTTCGTGCAGGGGCTTCTACATGTGTCGGGTCTGGGGAGCGACTACTTTCGGGCTACCTCGTCAGGCATGAGTCTCGTCGGTGACCGATCGGGCCGGCGCTTTGGGTTAGGTGATCGCCTGCGCGTGCGCGTGTTGGATGTACAGCCGTCCGCAGGTCGCATCGATCTCGAACTCGTTGCCGGGTCCGGCGCCGGAGAAGCACGATCTCGAGGCGTACGCCGCAGAAGTCGCGCATGAGTCAGGTCATCGGTATCAATGCGGTGCAGGCGCTGCTCGAGTCGTCACCCGAGCGCGTGCGCGCGCTGTACGTGGTGCAGGAGCGGCGCGATCACAGAATCACGGCTATCCTCTCGAGCGCCCGCGCTCAGGGAATTCGCTTCTCATTCGTCGACCGCGCCTCGCTCGATCGGCGCGCGGAAGGCGTGCATCAGGGGGTGCTTGCCGACTGTCACGACCTCGAACTGGCGGACGAGCGTGCTCTCGAAGCCCGCTGGTCGACGTTCGAGCCGCCCGTGCTCCTGCTCGTGCTTGACGGCGTGACCGATCCGCGCAACTTGGGCGCATGCCTGCGCTCGGCCAATGCCGCCGGGGTAGATGCGGTGCTGTTGCCGAAGCGTAACAGCGCGCCGCTCAATGCCGCTGCGCTCAAGGCAGCCGCGGGAGGCGCTGAAAGCCTGTTTCTGGTTGAGGTGTCGAACCTCGCTCGCCGGCTCGAATGGCTAAAGTCCCAGGGCGTCTGGCTATACGCTGCGGACGGCGCGGGCGACCAGGAGTGGCATGCGGCCGACTTGACGCGCAATGCGGCTATCGTCGTTGGCTCGGAAGGCGCCGGAATGCGAGCGCTCACGCGCCGACTCTGCGACTTTACTGTCCGTATTCCGATGGCGGGCTCGGTCTCGAGTCTCAATGTATCTGTGGCCGCGGGTGTTCTGTTATTCGAGGCCGTTCGCCAGCGTGCGCCGCTGCCTGGCGCGCCGCCCTTGCCACGGGGATAGGTGCGCCCCTAAAATCTCGCCCCCCTTCGAATGAAGGTCCTTGCTTCACGCCCAGCGCACCGCCCGCGGTACGCGTGCGAGCGGAGGCGGTTACACCACAAGGAGAGTTCGCATGCGGCACTACGAGGTCGTGTTTCTTGTGCACCCCGATCAAAGCGATCAGGTGCCCGGTATGATCGAGCGCTACGAAGCGCTGATCCAGCGTGGCGGCGGCGCCGTGCATCGCAAGGAAGATTGGGGGCGGCGGCAGCTCGCTTACCTGATCGATAAAGTGCACAAAGCCCACTATGTGCTCATGAACATCGAGGTCAACCAGGAGACCCTGGTAGAACTCGAGAATGCGTTCCGCTTTAACGATGCCGTGATTCGTAACCTCATCATTGGTCGCAAGGGGCCGCCCGAGGGCAGTTCCCGGATCTACGAGGAAGAACTGCGCGAGCAGGAGAAGGATCGCGAGCGCGAACAGCGCCGTGGCCAGGAACAAGCTGCGCGTGCTGCCGAGGCAGACGCGTCCGAGGAACAGGCTGAAGTCGCGGAGGATCGGGAATGAGCCGCAGGTTTGGTCGCAAGAAGTTCGCTCGTCTGGATGCACCGGGCAGCGAGATTGATTACAAGAACCTCGATCTGCTGCGCCAGTACGTCGGCGAGACAGGCAAGATCGTGCCCAGCCGTATCACCGGTACCTCGGCGCGGCAGCAGCGGCAGCTCACCACGGAGATCAAGCGCGCGCGCTATCTGGCGCTGATCCCCTACACCGACTCGCATCGCTGAGCATAGGAGACACCCATGAACGTGATTCTCCTTGAACGCGTCGGTCGCCTCGGTGGCCTTGGTGACGAGGTGAACGTCCGCCCCGGGTTTGCGCGCAATTTTCTGATTCCGCAGGGCAAAGCGGTACGCGCGTCGAAGGCTAACCGCGAAGTGTTTGAAGCCCGGCGAGTCGAACTCGAGCGCGCTGCATCGGAACGCTTGGCTGCCGCCAACGCTCGCGCGGCAGGGCTTGCCGATATGGCGGTCACGATCGTGGCCAAGGCCGGCGACGAAGGCAAGCTCTACGGTTCGGTGGGCACGGCGGATATCGCTGAGGCTATTTCGGCTAAGGGTCAGCCGGTCGAGCGCAGCGAAGTGCGCTTGCCGGAAGGCGTTATCCGTAGCGTGGGCGAATATGAGATCGACGTGCAGCTGCACACCGATGTGCATGCGACGATCAAGCTCGCCATCGTTGCGGAATAACCGGGTCGGCGCGTGATGGATTGTCGATCGGGCTGTGGTGCATGCTGCATCGCAGCCTCGATCGCGACGCCGCTGCCTGGCATGCCCGACGGCAAGCCGGCAGGGGTGCCCTGTGTGCATCTCACCCCAGAGTTCGCCTGCGCGATTTACCGCGATCCCCGTCGTCCGCCCTGTTGTGCAGGGCTCAAGCCCGCCGCCGACATCTGTGGCAGCGATCGCGAACAGGCATTGCGTCTCATCACGACGCTCGAGCTCGCAACCCGACCGGAGGTGGCGGCTTGATTTGTCACTCCCAAGCTCTCAGGCTGTGACTCCCTAGCATGATCGCTGTTGTTCTCCATGTCTGATTTGCCGGACTCGGAATTCGATCCGTTCGCGGATGTCGTGGATGCCGGACCTCAAGACAATCAGAGTGCCCCGGTGGTCTCCAGTCCCGCGGCGGAATGGCGCGCCGGCGCGCGCTTCTCCACAGCAGGTCTCAAAGTTCCACCCCATTCGGTAGATGCTGAGCAGTCTGTGCTCGGCGGGCTGCTGCTGGACAATGATGCCTGGTTCGACGTGGCGGAACTGGTTTCGACCACGGATTTCTATCGCGTGCCTCACCAGCTTGTCTTCAGTGCGATGGCGGAGCTGTCAGCTGAAGACTCGCCCATCGATGCGCTGACGGTGGCAGAGCGCCTCACATCGCTGGGTCAGCTCGACAAGGTTGGCGGCCTCGTCATGCTCGGCGAGCTTGCTGAAACGACACCCGGCGCCGGCAACGTGCGGGCGTATGCGCGCATCGTGCGCGAGTATTCAACGCTGCGACAGCTTATCGGTGCCGCCAATCGCATCGCCGAATCGGCCTTTGCGCCGGATGGACGCTCAAGTCAGGACCTGGTGGATCTCGCCGAGCAGGAAGTATTCCGCATCGCGGAAGGGCGGCTGCGCGACGGTGGGCCGCAGCCGCTGGTGCCGCTGCTGACAAGCGCTGTGGAGCGAATCGAACGGCTGCACGCGAACCGTAGCCCCGTGACCGGGCTCGCCACGGGATTCGACGATCTTGATCGCAAGACCGCGGGGCTTCAGCCTTCGGATCTGGTCATTGTGGCCGGTCGTCCCTCCATGGGTAAGACTGCCTTCGCCATGAACATGGTGGAGCACGCGGTGATGGAGGGACCGGGCGCTGTGCTTGTGTTCAGCCTTGAGATGCCAGCCGAGCAGCTCGTGATGCGTCTGCTCTCTTCGCTGGGGCGCATTGATCAGACACGGTTGCGCACGGGCGAAATGCGCGAGGAGGACTGGCCCAGGTTCAGCGGCGCGGTTTCTCAGCTTCGTGACAAGCGACTCTACATCGACGACACCCCGGCAATTTCTCCGCAGGAGCTGCGTACGCGGGCCCGACGGGTGGCTCGGGAGGCGCATGGACTTTCGCTCATCGTGGTCGACTATCTGCAGCTGATGCGTGGCAGTGGTAATTCTGAGAATCGTACCAACGAGATCTCCGAGATCTCGCGCTCGCTGAAGGCAATCGCCAAGGAATTGCGCTGCCCGCTCGTTGCCTTGTCGCAGCTCAATCGCAGTCTAGAGCAGCGTACGGACAAGCGTCCGCTCATGGCTGACCTGCGCGAATCTGGCGCGATCGAGCAGGATGCTGACCTCATCCTGTTCGTCTATCGGGATGAGGTCTATCACCCCGATACCGCAGACAAGGGCACCGCCGAGCTCATCATCGGCAAACAGCGTAATGGTCCTATCGGGACCGTGCGGCTCGCCTTCATTGGCAATCTCACCAAGTTCGAGAATCTCGCGCCCGAGCGCTACAACCAGTTCGCGCCGTTCGAATAATGGCGCGACAGAAACAGCGCATTGCCTTCGTGTGCACGGGCTGTGGCGCAGAGCACATGCAGTGGCAGGGGCAGTGCACCGATTGCGGCGAGTGGAATACCTTGTCCAAGATCAACCTCGGCACTGCCGCGGTCCCCACGCCAGCGCTCGGCTATGCAGGTGCGGTGAGTGAGGTGCGTAGTCTTGCTGAGGTGGAAACCGAGGAAACGGTCCGCATCAGCACGGGCTTTGGCGAACTTGACCGCGTGCTGGGTGGCGGACTGGTGCCTGGCTCGGTTGTGCTCATGGGCGGTGATCCGGGTGCGGGTAAGAGCACGCTCTTGCTTCAGGTTTGCACGGGTCTGGCGGCCACGACACCGGTGCTGTACGTCACCGGCGAGGAGTCTTTGCAGCAGCTAGCGCTCCGCGCGCGGCGCCTGGAGCTGCCTGTCGATGACTTGCGCGTGGCGTCCGAAACGCGCGGCGAAGAAATCGCGGCGCTGGTCGGTCGGGAGCGCCCTGGTGTGCTGGTGCTCGACTCCATTCAGGTGATGCAGCTGGCCAGTGTGGACAGCACACCCGGAACGGTGAGCCAGGTCCGGGAGACTGCGGCGTTTTTCACCCGCCTTGCGAAGCAGACCGGCACTGTGGTGATCATGGTGGGCCATGTCACGAAGGAAGGCAGCCTGGCTGGGCCGAAAGTGCTGGAGCACATGATTGATTGCTTCATGATGCTTGATAGCCCTGCAGGCAGCCGCTATCGCACCTTGCGCGGCATCAAGAACCGCTTTGGCGAGGTCAATGAGCTCGGCATTTTTGCCATGACCGAGCACGGCATGCGAGAGGTAGCCAATCCCTCGGCTATCTTCCTGCAACGGGGAGAGATCGATTCGCCCGGGAGCGTAGTCACGGTCACCTGGGAGGGCACGCGCCCGCTTTTGGTCGAGCTACAGGCGCTCGTCGATGGTGTGCAATCGGGATACGCGCGCCGCGTTGCCGTCGGACTCGATCAGCAACGGCTGGCGATGCATCTTGCAGTCTTGCACCGGCACTGTGGCATTACCCTGGCTGATCAGGACGTGTTCGCGAACGTGGTGGGCGGTGTGCGCATTGCAGAGACGGGCGCCGATCTCGCGGCTCTGCTCGCGGTGCTGTCCTCGTTCCGTAACCGGGTCCTTCCGCGTGATCTTATCGTCTTTGGCGAACTTGGGCTGACGGGCGAGGTTCGTCCGGTAACAAGCGGCCAGCAACGCCTCGCAGAGGCGCGCAAGCACGGCTTCCGCGTTGCTATCGTACCGTGGGCGAATCGGCCGAAAGAGGCGGTGTCTGGCATGGCGGTGCATGGCGTGAAGAGTTTGTCGGGCGCGCTTGAGGTGATTGCTTCGCTCTAAGCAGCAATCCCGGCAGCGCTCCTTTTTTCGCTGTGGCACTGATCTAGCGGATTGACCTTAATGCGCGTTTGGTCGGCGATGTTGAACATCGTTTTATGTCGGTGTTCGGTCGGACCTATGCCACACAAGAAACTGCTATTCCGCGCTGCCGCGCGGGAAAAGATTCTCTCCGGTGCTCATCAGCTTGCGGAAGCGGTCAGCGTGACCCTGGGTCCCAAGTCGAAGGCGGTACTCATCGAGAAATCGTGGGCAGTGCCGATTGTCTGCAATGACGGCGTCACGATCGCGCGCGAGATGGAGCTGCCAGATCCTGAAGAAAACCTCGGGGTACAGATGCTGCGGCAAGCGGCGGTCAACACGGGTGAATCCGTCGGTGACGGAACCAGCTCTTCGACGCTGCTCGCCCATGCGATGCTGGCAGATGGGATCCGCAACGTAGTGGCTGGGGCGAGCGCCATCGACGTCAAGCGCGGTCTGGAGCGCGCGCTGCGCGCGGCGGTGACGGCGTTACATGTC